>JAEEII010000015.1 GCA_016281295.1 Bacteroidales bacterium | reverse complement strand
GGTTTCGCCCTTTTCAAAATGCCCCATGATTTGTCCGTCAGGCGCTTTGCGGAAACGGACTTCCGTGCCCGTGATTACAGCAGAGTTTCCTTTGCCATCCGGCACACTCGTTGTTTCTGCTTTCTTGTTTTCAGACCAAGGCGCATTCTCACTTGCGGGCTTGCCGAAACTTGTGTTGTACGCTTCGGACTTCAGTTCCTTTGCGTTCACCTGTTTACGCAACAGGCTTTCGATGTCAACCTTCCCAAACTTCTGTTCCGCTTCTGCCTGTATTTTCTTCGTTTCCGCATCGTTTAGTTCTTTCTTCTTTTGTTCCTTCATTATTTCAATACATCTTTTCCCAAAATATTCTTCCCTCTTGCTTTCGTTTTCCGCCCACTTCAAGATTTCCGCATTGGAAATCGGCTTGTCCCAATTCATGTCCTGCTTCGGCACGAAGTTTTCGTAGTATTCGCCCTTCTTGCCGAAGATAACGGGTCTCGGCTCGATTGCGGAAAGCGTCTGCGCTTTCATGTAGTCGAACTTCGCACGGTATCCTTTGACCTCTTTGGTCTTGTTCTCGTCTTTCAGCTCCTTGGTCAGCTTCTCCAACGCCTGAAGTTTTTCCTCGACATTCGGGGCGTAGTATTTCATACGGTAAAAGCCTTGCGCAAGGAAGAGACGACCATCATCCGTCGTCCAGTCGCGTTTCATGGAATTGCTTGCCATATTGTTCTGTACGGCGTGGAAACTTGCGAAGGCGTTCTTGTAATCCCTCAACGCATCCTTCCACTTGTCTTCCGTGCTTTTACAGCCGGTGAACAGGAAGCTCAACAAAACCATGCACGCCACCGTTAAAACCAATACCTTGTTTGCCGAATTCTTTTTCATTTTGACATCTCCTCGTACCGTCGTTTTCGGGCCAAAACGGTAGGTGTCATCCATCGCGTCGTTCAATCCGGACGCGATACAGAGGATTTTAGAACCTCGTTTTTCCGCATCAGCCCGCCGTTCCCCATTCTTCAACCACGAACCAAGAGCGTAGCGCCGATAGTACACTGCACCCCAAGCTATACATATTACTATATATAATTATAGTCAACATATCATAGACCGTCAATAGCAATATCTGTTGACACCCCGCTTTCCTATACCGCCGAATTTCCTTAAAATGGTTTTAGGTGATAGTATGGATAATATTACAATTGGTAAGAAGATAATCGCGGTCCGCCGAAAACTGGGGTTGACGCAGAAAGAATTTGGTCGTCGTATAGGCGTGACAAAGCAAGCCCTTTCCAGCTGGGAACACGGGCGGACATTGCCAGACATCATAATACTGACACAGATAGCAACCATGTTCGGTTTGTCACTCAATGATTTTATTGTCAATCCCATCATTGAGCCTGGCGAAGGCATAACAGCAAAGGAATATAATGTTGTTCAAAAGCTTCGAGCCAGCAACCCAGACACGCGTCATGGCATTGAACTTATTTTAGGAATAAAAGAATAAACCAGCAAAGACTAATGTCAATGCTGGTTTTTTTTATGCAAGTCCAATTCTATTTTTTCTTTCGAGGACTAACGGTTTTTACTTTTCCACGACCACCGACAGCAACGCGCCGGGTCAGTGGTTTCCTTCAGACTTTATATCAAAACACTAACTTGCGGATTCCGATTTTTCACCAATAACTTTTTTCTTCTGCAGATTGCCCGCAACCTTTTGTTCTTGCCTGATTATGGCGTCCACCTGTTGGATGCCGGCATTCGCCGAAGAACGTTTCTGCCATTCATCCTCAATCCGTTGCGTCGCAATGCGTTTCGCTTCGTCTTGTTTCGCCTTTTCTTCCTTTACCCTGCGGATAAATTCGTCAGCATTAATCCTAATCGTGTGCCCGTCAGAGCATGAAGCGCATGCCATCGCAATCTTGCAGACAAGTTGGATTGGATTGAAAGAGCTAAACAACGCCTTGACTTCACCATTAGTCGATTTGTCACAAAGACCCAAGATGGTGAAAAACGCTTGGGTCGCATAACGGTAACGGTTTTTGTTTTCCTGTTCCGGGTCCACGACCTGACCGGCCATAATCATGATGGCTTCTTTTTGTCGTTGTTGGTCGTTCAGTCGCCTTTTGCGCTCTTTCCAATCTGCCCGCAATCTGTTCCTTCTTGTTTTTTCGGCTTCCAACTCTTCTTTCGTCGCAATCAGCTCGTTGTACACGCTTTCGCGTTCGGCCAAAAAAGCCAAAATCGCATCCTGTTCCGAAACCGCAACCGAATTGGTGGAAACATCTTTCCCCGCCACATCTTTTTCCAATCCGTCTTTACCAACAATTTTTTCATCATTTGCCATTTGCTATCTCTCCCCTCTCAAACACATCTCCTAACAACAACTCTCATTACCCTGCAATCTTTCAGGGTATCCCGCCACCCCAACATTGCATCGAGTATCAGTATAGCGCGCAACCCTGTTTTTCTCCAAGGCCCAAGATTTTATCGTTTTTCATCAAAATTATCTTCCACCGTTTTGGCACACGACGCTATTTATCAGCGCAAGGCGCAAGCGTTTCATCAATGTGTTTTTATCAAAAACGGAAGAATTTTATAAAAAAAACAGGCCTACGGGTATAATTGCGGTAGGGAGCGACCGCAGGAAATGCGGTACACTAATAGCAAAGACAGCCCCACACATCATAAGATGGGTGGGCGAGAATACGCACCACCAAAAGGGTGGTGCATATTCCGCCC
>JAEEII010000164.1 GCA_016281295.1 Bacteroidales bacterium | reverse complement strand
TTACATCAACACGCCGAACGGCACGGGCAAAGGTGCAAAAATGCCGACCATAACCTTAAATAAAACATTTCAGTAAAAACCAAAACTTATGATTCAAAGAGTTCAATCCATCTTTTTGTTAATTGCAACGATTATCCCCATTGTGTTGATTTTCATACCGTTGGGGTATCTCACAACGGATTTGGCGCAATATGTCTATAACTCCGTGTCATTGAAGGAGAACATTCCCGACGGGGCTTCCGTCATCCGTCTGTACTATCTGGCGTTCTGTTTCGCACTAACCGCTATCATGTCCTGTTTCGCTTTGTTCCGTTACAAAAACCGCGTAAAACAGATGCAAACCGTGTCGCTGACGATGATTATCTTCCTGATTACCTTGCTGTTAGTGCTTTGGGTGTGTCCGGACATTATCTTCAAAAAATTCTTCTCCGCACGGATGGAGGACTACACGTTCACTTTCAATACGGTACCGTTGATCATCCTGATCGTTGTTGAAGCAGTTTGTCTGTTCCTGGCAAACAAGTTCATCAAGAAAGACGAAGAGCTGGTGCGGTCTGCGGACAGACTTCGTTAGTTAGGAGTTAGAAGTTAGGAGTTAGGAGTTATAAGGGAGTCGGAGTGGCTCCCTTTTTTAATGATGAATGATGAATGATGAATGTAGAATGAAGAATGTAGAATGTAGAATGAAGAATGAAGAATGAAGAATGAAGAATGAAGAATGAAGAATGAAGAATGAAGAATGAAGAATGGTTAGGAATGATATGCTTGAAATAATAGTAGGGGTTGATTTATCCTATTTAACATAATATAAATTATAAGACAACCGGCGATGTGGTTAAACATCACGCTGGCGAGAAACCTGAAACCTACTATAGACTTAGACTAATGACTTAGACTTAGACTTTTTGATGCCTTGAAACATGAAACTAATATCGCGCTGAGAATTGAAAATTCTGTGACGAATCGAATAATCCGCACGGAATTCCAAATTTTTCAGAAGTAAGATATTCGGCTATTACTTTTGATGGTTGGCTTTTTGCTTTTGGCTTTTGGCTGTTAACAGGAGCTGAACCATTTGCGAGAACCTGAAACATGTATATTGAAACCTGAGACCAACATCGCGCTGAGAATTGAAAATTTGGTGCTGAGTCGGATATTCGGACGAATTCTTGATTTTCCAAAACTAAGGCAAGTTGGCCAATAGCTGGTGGCTGAACCGTATTGCGAGAACCCGATACCCGAAACCTGAAACCTGAAACTTGAAACCAAGATAATGTTAGAATTTAACGCAGACCAGACTCTTTCGTCAATGGCACCCTACCGTTCAGCGTGAGTATATAGACCAGCGGGCCATGGTACTCCGAAAACGGGATCTCAGAAAACATTATGTTAAATAGGAACCTCCCCCCGAAATAATTTATGCATTATGAATTATGCATTAGAAAGTGCGGATGGGGGGACTCGAACCCCCACGGCTTTCGCCACCAGATCCTAAGTCTGGCGCGGCTACCATTACGCCACATCCGCGATTTTTGAGGGCGCAAAGGTACACTTTTTTTCGACACGCGCAAGATGGCTATTGGCTTTTAGCTGTTAGCTGTTAGCCATTGGCTGTTGGCCAGGTGATTCAATGGCGCAGCCAGATGACGGTTTCGCCCTCGTTGGTGAAGGAGGGCGCCACTTCCACGATGCGGGGCCCGCGCAGTCTCCGGACGGCCTCCTTCAGGGCGGTGCCGCGGTTGTAGCCGTGTACCACCACGATTTTCTCCGTGCCAGACGGCGCCCCCGCCACGCGTCTCTGCAGCAGCTCCATCGCGTCCTCCACATACATGCCGTGCACGTCGATCCGAATGCTTTTGTCCGTCTTTGCCATTAGTTTTATTTGCCCGCAAAAGTACATTTTTTTAGTGATCAGTGATTAGTGATTAGTGAACAGTGAACAGTGATTGATGTCTCCCCTACCCTTCACATTGTTGCCGAGGCCTGCCTCCCGTGGCGATGGTGTTTTCTGGCGACGGCACCGCCGTGCCGGCGCGGGGAAACTCCCCTTCTATTTTAGAAGGGGTGCCGTCAGGCGGGGTAGTAATATAAAACATCAGAATTCCTTGTGAAAAGAAGTCAGTCATCGACAACTTTGGATTTGATTCACAATTAAAGGCAGTATTTTGAAGACCATGCAAGAGAGAACCAACAAAAACCGAGATGAGAAAGGATTGTGTGAATAGCTTTCGAAAGTTTTGTATCTTCGCGGTCTGAAACAGTACAACATCCGAAACAAACCGAGAATCAAATACTTAGACGCAGTTTCAGAAACAAAAAAAGTCGCCTCAAAAGGCGACATTTTTTATTCATAGTGACCATTTTTCGAATCCTGATCAACCATTGCTATTCACAATAAGGATTATTCCGTTGTGAAAACATCTAAAACGGGGGCTCACTCTCTCGTTTTCTTTTTACCGTTTATCCTTTTCTTTACACTGCTTCTTTTCTTTCTTCTATAATCAATCTATATATCTCGTTGTAATACATCCCCGCAGGCCCACGGCCTGCGAAAAAACGCGCTGTCCACCAAATTTCTACCAAGCCCATCAGCCCTAACGGGCTGGTTCGCGGTCGTGTTGACTCCCTTGACCGTTGCGAAGATCCGAATTGGCAGGCATCTGGCGCAATCCCGCATGGATTCCGGTCTCGATTGCTTTGCGACGTTGCGACGCTCGGAAGCGTCCCCTCCTTCGCTCCGCCTCGCCCCAACATCCAAAGTTGTCGTCCTATGTCTAAAGTCTATGTCTATGTCTAAGTTTAAGTTTAAGTTTAAGTTTAAGTCTAAGTCTAAGTCTATGTCTATGTCTATGTCTAAAGTCCCAAGTCTCAAGTCACAGTGGAATTTCGGAACAGTCGCCGTGAACTGATCACTGTTCACTGATCACCATTCACTAAAAAATCGTACCTTTGCCGCCGCAATGAAAAAGTGGTTCACACGCAAGAAGGAGGAGGAACGCGCCGTCTCGCTGTCGGCGCTCACTTGGCAGCGTTTCAAGAAAGAACGTCAGGCCATCGTGTCCCTTGCCTACATCGGGCTGGTCATCATCGTCGCCATCCTCGGCTATCTCATCACCCCCGATTCCACCCCTTTCTGCAACCACCAACAACTCGAAATCGCCCTCCAGAAACCCGGTTTCACTGTGCAGCTTCTGGAACTCAAACCCGAACAGGAGGTGCCCCATGTCAACTTCCTCAAGAAGATGCTGTTCGGACAACCTGCTGAGTATAAGACCGTTCCCATAGAATCTATTCAGGATAACGGCGATTCCATAACCGTGAAACTGTTCCAGCAGGAGTACTACGAATCGTACGCCAAAGCCGACCTTTCCCCGCGCATGGTCAAGAAGCAGCGGTTTTTGCTCGGCACCGACCGCTACGGCCGCGATGTCCTCAGCCAGCTGATGATCGGCGCGCGCGTGAGTCTCTCCGTGGGATTCCTCTCGATCTTCATCGCCCTGTTCATCGGCACACTAGTTGGCGCCACCGCCGGCTACTACCGCGGCAAGGTCGATGACGTGCTCACCTTCCTCATCAACGTGGTGTGGTCCATCCCTACCCTGCTACTCGTCATCGCCATCAGCTTCGCCCTCGGCAAAGGATTCTGGAAGATTTTCATC
>JAEEII010000163.1 GCA_016281295.1 Bacteroidales bacterium | reverse complement strand
TACATATTGGAAGAAGGCGTTTGCCGAGCTTTGTTTTTGGAGGCTTAGAACCTGAGAAATTCTAAAAATGTAACACAAAAACATGGCAGGGGTAGATGCCCACGTACAAAAGCGTGGGTGTCCCATCTGTTTGTTGTGTTACATGGGTTTCTCAGGACCTTAAGCCGCTGACAAGCATACAAGGGACCCACGCTTTCTTTTTGTATGTAGCAAAAATAAAGAAATGTTACATCAAAAAGTAAAAATATGAATCAAAATCTACTCCAAAAAAGGGCGTTCCGTGCCGCCCTGCTCACCCTGCTGCTATGCGTGGCGGGAGTGACGAACTTGAAAGCACAGGCGCCACAAGGTGCCATCAACGGTGTGTTCACCATCAATGAAAACGGTGACCGTGTTTATTTCTCGCAGGGTAACCTGCAATACCAAGCCAGCACCGACACCTGGCGGTTTGCTGAAAACCAATGGGATTATGTTGGAGCTGACAATGCCAATATTTCTGAAACATACGATGGCTGGATTGATTTGTTTGGCTGGGGCACCAGCGGTTACAACCACGGAGCCAACTGTTACCAGCCGTGGAGTACCAGCCAAAGCAATAGTGATTATTATGCTTACGGATATCCTGCTTACAGCCTTAATGATTTGACGGGATTGGCCGACTGGGGTTACAATGCCATTAGCAATGGAGGCAATCAGGAGAATAGTGGTTGGCGAACACTGAGCTGGAGTTATGGTGAAGTGAGATATGTGTTCGAAAACAGAAATACCTCGTCAGGCATTAGGTATGCCAAGGCTCAGGTTAACGGTAGGAATGGAGTGATACTCTTCCCCGATTCGTGGAATGTCTCTTTTTATCAACCCAATAATGCCAACATTCTAGCTGCTGCATTTAGTAGTAATGTCATCACGGAATCCCAATGGGTGAGGTTGGAAGAACAGGGTCTTGTATTCCTTCCTGCCGCTGGCGCACGGTATGGGACTTCGGTTTACAGTGTCGGTTCGTACGGCTACTACTGGTCAGAGTCAGGCTACGGTCAAGAAGCAAGTAGCACCTACTTCTATGATGGTTACTTCTATATAGGCCCTACTGCAAGTCTTTCTAATGGTTTTTCTGTGCGCCTCGTTTGCCCTGCTGAGAATTATTCCTTCGGCATCAAAGCCACTCCCACTCCCCCGTTGGGCGGCGTGGTGAGCGGTGCCGGCGCCTACGCAGAGGGCACCGAATGCACGCTCACGGCGACGGCCAACGCGGGTTACGAATTTCTTGACTGGGTCGAAAACGGCGAGGTGGTTTCCAGCGATGCCACTTTGACGTTTACCGTTGACTCCGACCGATGGCTTGTGGCACGTTTCAAGAAATCCAACTCCATCGTCTTCGCCGATATGAATACGGAACGACTCTGCCTTGACCATTGGGATAGCGATGGCGACGAACTTCTGTCGTATGAGGAAGCCGCTGCGGTGACGGATTTGAGCACCGTGTTCAAGGGCAACAGTGCCATTATCTCTTTCGATGAGCTGCGCTATTTCACTGGGTTGACTACCATACCCGCTCAAGCTTTCTTCAATTGTAACCAGCTCCGTTCTGTAGCCTTCCCCGAGTCGCTGACCAGCATCGGCTCAATGGCCTTCCAAAACTGCACTAATTTGAAAAATGATTTGGTGCTGCCCAACAACTTGACCACCATCGGAAGCAACGCCTTCATGAACTGCACCAGTTTGACTTCCGTCACTATTGGGTCAAGCATTTCGCAAATTGATAGCTACGCTTTCGTTGGTTGCTCCAACATCCAAACCATACGTTCTTTAGCTGTCACGCCTCCTGCGGTCACTAACATTGTATTTGATAATACTGATGCTGCCCTCTACGTTCCTTGCGAATCCCAAGCAACTTATCAAGCTGATCCTGTCTGGGGCACCTTCACCAATTATCAAAACAAAGCCTTCGAGTTAGTGGTAGAGTCTGAAGACGCATCCCAAGGCGAAGCCTCCATTTTGAAATACGGCGACTGCGACGACCCGCTGTGTACCGTCTCAGCTAATCCTATGCCGCACTATGGCTTCAGCTGCTGGCTCAAAAATGGTGAGGTGGTCTCCGCCAACCGTGTTTATAACTTCAACATTGAAGAGAACACAACCTTGATAGCACGTTTTGAGCCGAGCGAAAACATCGCTATGCATTGGGTGCCTAACAACGAATTCTATGAAGACTACATGATGCTGACCGGCGTGGTGAATATCGACAGCGTGGAACAGACTTCCACCACCCTCGAGTTGGGCGCCTTCTGTAATGACGAATGCCGCGGCAGTGTCCTGGCTAACTATTGCCCGCCTCTCGACCGCTATGTGTACCAACTTCCTGTCTATGGGAACAACGGGGATGTCATCACCTTTAAACTTTTTGATCACAATAGCCAACAAGAGCTAACGATGGAAAGACTTCCAGGTGTCATGATAGGTGACGAAAACAGCAGCACCACTTTGAATTACTTCCCCTTCTACACCTTTTACAGATACTCCATCGCTGAGCAACTCTATCTCGCTAACGAGCTGATCGAGGCTGGCATGAACACCACTCCTATGGCCAGCTTGAGCTTCGAAGCCACGTTCGAGACGGGC
>JAEEII010000162.1 GCA_016281295.1 Bacteroidales bacterium | reverse complement strand
TGGACCCGTGTTCATCACATAGAATGTCAGGCTGTTGGCCGATGTGCCGAAGTCGATGGAGTTTTCGCTTAATTGCAGTTGCGGCCCGTTGTTGCCCGAAACGCTGACGTTCACGGGCAGCACGATGCTTTGGTCGGCGCTACGTACAGTAAGGTTGGCCGTGGTGCTTTGGGTGATGAGCGAACGGTCAATGTTCACAATGATGGTGGATTCCTGACCTCCTTGCAAGTTGCCCGTTGAAGGCGTGACGGCAAGCCAGTTCATGCTTTCCATGATTTCCCAACTTAACGGCAAAGTCGCGCTAGCATTGATAATCTTGAACTGCAGTTGCGAAAAATTGGTGCCGAAGTCGAGGTATTCCACATTCAGACGGAAGCCCGAAACGGTGGGACGCAGTTGCATGTCGCCTGAGGAGACGTTGCCCGGCGTAATGCTGATGTTCTTGGTATTGCTTTCGAAGCCAGCTTTCATACCTTGCACGGTGTAGTTGCCTGCTTCAAGGTTGTTGAACTCGTAGCGGCCATCACTGCCCGTCACCGCAGAGGCACCCGTGGGACTGAGCGAGATGTTCACACCCTGGATGGGTTCGGTGGTGTTCATGTTGGTGACAATGCCTTGAATGCGTCCTGTGGCTACCTCTTTGACGCAGGAGCTAAAGCCCAGCACAAGAGCAAACACAACGCTCAAAAACTTCAGATGTGATTTTTTCATGTTGATAAATTTAAATTAGAATAATGTTGATAAATTTATATTAGATTAATTTTGTTGACGATTTAAAAATTCATAACAAATATCATTAT
Organism: Bacteroidales bacterium; assembly: GCA_016281295.1. Next base: position 17,293 of record JAEEII010000162.1, on the reverse strand, counting down.
AATTCCTCGCATCAGTATTTCTTTGCCCAAAATAAATGCTTGCAATACGTAAAACCCGAGGTTGCTTTTTGTCATTGCGTAAATATCAGTTTGCAATACGTAAAAAATCAGGTAATTGGCGCGATTTGTTAAATAGCGGAGATAAAAAATGTACCTTTGCCGACATGAACACCGATTCGTTCTACATATTACTGTTATGCTTCATGTCTGGAGTGACACAATGTGCCCTCACAGCATGCAGCATTTTCATGCACAAATACCACCGCAACTATCAATTCCAGCGACTCTTCGCAGCAGTGGTATTACTGCATGGCTTTGGTTTTCTAAATAACTTCTTGGTTTTAGCCTGCCGCAACCAACCCTATTCCGATTTCCTCAACACGCTTTTGGTACTCTTCGACTATGTGATTGTAGGTGGCTACATGATGTTTGTTATGTCGTTAGTGTTTCCCAATCGTTACAAAACGCGCCAACTCCTGCTTTTGGTGATACCTTATTTAATTGCCATGCTCTTGTTTGCCCTCCTCCGAAATCCCTTGGTGTTAACGGTCGTACAGATCTACACCCTGACGATTTCATTGGCCATGCTGGTGTACTTGTGTCTTTCCATCAGGAAACATACTCGGATGTTGCTCAACAACGTTGGCAACTTGGAATATTTCGACTTGCGTTGGAGCAAAATTTTGATTGCCCTCTATTTCGCTTTCCAACTGCTATGGGCTATTGAAAGCCTATCGCAACAATCATGGTTTTCAGAACCCTCTGCCAGACAAAACCTGGTTTTCGACACCCTCTATTGCCTCGTCTGCATCGGCATTGTCTTATACGTCATGCACAAACTGATACATCAGCAGGTGTTCACCCTATCCCCTGCCGACGAATGTGAAAACGCGCCTCAAGAGCCAACCACTCCAACACCCCAACCCAATGCTGGCAAGCCTTTGATTGGATTCGACATCGACAAGGTGATGTGCGAAAAACGGTATTATCAGGACAACACGCTGACCTTGCAGAAGCTAGCCCAGCATTTGGGTACCAACCGACAGTACCTCAGCAACCATATCAATCAAGAACTTCATACGACCTTCTATGACTATATCAACGACTTCCGCCTGAGGGAAGCCAAGGCCTTATTAGATGATAAAGGCACTGAAAACCAACACTCTTTAGATAACATCGCCATGATGTCGGGCTTCAATTCCTACGCCACCTTCTTGCGTTCATTCAAGAAAAAGTTCGGATTAACGCCATCGCAGTATTTGGCAAACAAAAATCACTGATAAAGCACACAAACCTGGCTTCGAGTATCCTTAGTCAAATGTCTCTTTTGCCGATCAGTTCATCCTACTTAATTCCAGCATATCTTGAACCCTCTGTTCCAGCATAATGCTATCTTCTTTACTAATACCTTCAGTCACAGTTCGTTGTTGGCTGAATTCTTTCAGTTCCTTCTCGCTAACTTTCATCATTTGCACACAATGGTTTCGAATATTTCGCAAGGTAACTAAGCCTTGCCCATTATATAAACCATACAATGGGAAACTGATACTGAGAAGGCCTTCAACAGAAACCAAGAGTTGCGACCCCTGTATTTCTTTCAACAAATCCTCATATACGGTTTGTTCATAAAATTTTCGCTTATTGTAGAAAGAAGAAACCTCATGAACAAAGTTAACATTGCCCAATGTGTTGAACGTCTCAATATTGGTGGAGAAAATGTTCTCTGTCGTTTCCAAAAACTCTGTCATAGTAATCCCGACTACCGACATAAATAGGGGTCGCAGGCTGTCATAATATTCTGGATGAAGGGCAAGCTCTTTCTCGGCCTCGCTTGCCTTTTGCAAAATGGAATCGGCAAGTTGCATCTGCGCAAGAGTCTTGTCGAAATCATAGATAATCATCATGACCATCTCTTTTTTGGCCTTTGCATTTTGGTATCTCTCAATGATAGCAGACGTGCCAAAGGTGAGCACAATGGAGAAGGTAGTCGCTAAAAGCGTCATCATGAACTCTTTAAGATGATGCGTTGTTTTCTCTTTCATATTTTCATCATTGTATTTGGTATGAAGGACTTATACTTCAAATTTGTCGCAAAAATAGACTTTTCCCGTTTTTTTTGCAAATTTCTCTAAACATAAAGAATAATTATGTATTTTCGCTCTCATGAGAACACATTTCAAAAAAAACCTGATCCTGCTGGCAGCACTTCTGATCATCACAGTGCCTATTCTCGCCATCTCCTATGGCCACAACCTTAACCAGACATTACGCGTGCTTCGCAACGAGTTGGATGCCGACTACCGGCAAATCGACAAGAACCGCGACCGGCTCACCGAAGACTATGAGAAACAACGCCAAAAGATGATTGATATGATGAAGCAGTGCGACGAACTTGCACTGACATTGTATTCACAGAAACAAGGGTTTACTTTCGATGTGAGCTACGCTTTGCAAAGAGTCACCCAGCAATACAATGAGTTCAGCCAAGATCGCGGGCCTTTCGACCGCATCGTCAGCAACCTTAATGTCGAGATGGAACGCTATGCCCGCCTCATCGAGTCGCTGCGCCGTCTCCCTCCTGAGCTCGACACCATCGTCGGAGTGCCCGACAGCCTGCTCATCCACTATGACACGCTGAACCCGCTCTTCTTCAGCAAAACACATCTGGAGCTGGACGAGGAAGTCAAAGCCATGGCCGACTCCCTTTCCACTCCCTTCCTCCTTGACGAGCAGGGCAAGGATGACCGTGAGCAATGTATCGCCTACGCCTGCGACTTGCTCCTGATGTACGCCGATACCAAAGCGACGGTGGTAGCCGACAGCATCCACTATTATGAGACCTTCCTGCGCCTGAAAGAGACTTACGATTATGCTCACAACTACTATCAAGTGCTGCAAGACCGCATCTTCGTAGATGGCCAAACCCCTTGGTACACCATCATGCAGCATCCGCAACGCTATTGGCGCCAGGCCATCAGCGATATCCATGAGAAATACAACAAGGAATACTCTCTTCAGGTCTTCATCGTTCTGCTGTTTGTAGTGGAACTGTTGGCATCCTGGCTTATCGCCTCGCTCATCCTCATCCCAATATTTCGATACGTCAAGTCCTTGAAAGACAAGTTCACCCGGGGACAACGACGCTATCTGTCGTTGTTGTTTGGCATACTCATCACCATCATCGTCAACAGCATCCTCTGGAGAGAGGGCATGCTCCACATTGCCGCACGGCTCACCAACACCTTCCTTTGGCTACTCGAAGCCATCCTCATTGCCCTGTTCTTCCGGCTGAAACCCCGACAGCTAAAATATGGTGTCAAGCTCTACCTGCCAGTCTTCTGCACCGCATTAGCCGTAATCTGGTGCCGAGTCATCTTCATGCCCAACTCGCTGATGAACTTTATCTTTCCGCCCGTACTCATCGCCTTCTTTGTCTGGCAGCTCATCGCCTGTTTGCACCATGCGAAAAAAGTGGATCGCATCGACCGTTTTATGGGCTGGATCTCATTGGTGACCACCGGCGCAGCCTTGGGCGTGTCCATCGCGGGTTACATCTTTGCCTCGTTGCTCATCTTGGTATGGTGGTACTTCCAGCTGGCAGCTATCCAGGCCTTTATCACCATTCTACATCTAATCGTCTTCTACAGAGAAGAACGGATGAAACCTCGCATCGAGGATTACCGCTCCCGCATCACCTTTATCAGTGGCCCTGGCAAAGAGACGCTGATGTTCGGCGCCACCTGGTTCTACGACCTGGTCAAAGAAGTAGTGCTTCCTGTGATAGGACTGCTGTCGATACCTTTCTGCATCCATCTGGCACTCGATGTGTTCGACTTTGAGGATCTGTACAATAACATCTATCACCATAACTTCGTGCAGCTTGTCAATGATAGCGGTGTCGATACCTTCAGGCTGTCGTTCCATGGAATTCTTGTCCTGATTAGCATGTTCTTCGTGTTCCGCTATATCAACCGCGCCCTGCACGCCATCTGGCAGCAATGCCGTTACGCGTTGTTCCTCAAGAAAAACCACCGCAAGACTATCCGTAACAACGAAATCAACCTTTCACTCGGCAACAGCATCATCAGCGTCTTGGTTTGGTTTACTTACATCGTCGTTATTGTATTGACGCTAAACGTCCCCACCAGCTCGCTGAGTCTCGTGGCCGGCGGTCTCTCGGCAGGTATCGGCTTTGCCCTCAAAGACACTTTGAACAACTTCATCTATGGCATCCAGTTGATGTCGGGACGTCTGCGTATCGGCGACTGGATTGTATGCGACGGCATCCGAGGTAAGGTCACCCACATCGGCTATCAAAGCACTGAGATTGAGACCGTTGACGGAGCCGAGATGTCGTTCCTCAACGCCACCTTGTTTGCCAAGAACTTCAGCAACCTCACCCGCAACCATGGCTATGAGTTCGTCAAAATCACCGTGGGCGTGGCCTACGGCACCGACATCCAAAAGGTCCGCGATTTGTTGGGAGAGGCCTTGCAACAACTCAACGGCAAGGATTCCTTCGGACGCGACATCGTGGATCAGAAACGCGGTGTCAGCATCACCCTGGAAGAAATGGATGACAGCGCCGTCACCATCGCCGTGAAACAACAAGTACTGGTGGCGGAACGTGTCGGCTATATCGACCACGCCAAAGAGTTGATTTACAACACCTTAAATGAACACGGCATTGCTATCCCCTTCCCGCAATGCGATATTCACCTCATCCAAGAGGAGAGCCTTTAATACCATAACTATCGAACCACAACCTTGGTGACTGTCCCGTTCTCTTGCTTCAGCAGATATAAACCCGCGGGACAGTCGCCAAGATCGATATGGGAAATGCCAGCTCCTACCTCCCGACGAAACATCATCTTGCCTAGAAGATCCATCATCGTAAAGGTTGTTGGGATCGAAGTCTCTACCTCCAACCGCCCAAAAGCTGGATTGGGCCACACTCGAAAACCTTCTATCGGCGTCTCATTGAACCCCGTGAAATCTGTCTCCTGCGTGCCCGTGAAGAAGGCATGGATCTCATCCATATAAGCGATATCCGTTTGATTGGCATTGTGATACCAAGTGTGGTTGCCGCCAATCACTTTCAAGAGCTGCAAGTCAGTGCCACAGTCGTAGGTGTAACGCACAAAGCGCAAGCCATCGTTATGGGTATTGGGGAAAGTGTCAATCACAGGCTCTTCCCCACATCCATTGGCGGCCTTCCAATAGTCCATAATGGCATCCACATTAATGCCTAAAGTGCCACCGAAATATTGGGAATTGCCATTATATCCCACCACCGGATCGGAGGTGCCGTGGATATGTAACATCCTCACGGGAGCCACCGGTGTCACCGAACTCATGGCAAAAGTAATCAGACCGCTAACCGGAGCACAGGCAGTGATGCGGTCGCCCTTCTCAATAGCCATGCGATGCGTCATGAAACCTCCCATCGAGAACCCCGTGAAGAACACACTGTCGGGATCCAGATGATGCTGTGCCGTCAACGTGTCGAGCAAGGCCATCAAAAACCCCACGTCATCGATGTTGCTGCTCATCATGGCGGCATTCCACATGGTGGAACCGCCTTGGTTACGAGCCTGGGGAATCACCATCTCCCATCCAAATCGCTCCGCCAAAGCAGTGAAGTTGAACTCCTGATCCACACGAGTGATGTTGTCACCCAAGCCATGAAGGAAAAACAACACCGGCGGCGTGTCATCAAACGTGATGGAAGGCTGTCTGACAATATACTGTCGCTGCACACTTTGCCATTCAAAGGTCTGAACCTGTGAAAAAGACTTTCCGATTACACAAAATAACAGTAAAACCAACGATGCTTTGAGGATGCGATATGCTTTCATAAATACATTTTTAAGGATTCATTTTGATGCAGCAAAGGTAAGAAAGTTGTAATTAATAAAAATATTTTTCTGAAAATCATTGACTTGTTATATAAATATTTTGTAATCGCTCCAAACGACCCCTTCAAAACAAATAGTTTTGCTATTTTTGCGGAAAAATAAAACATCAAAAACAAAAAAACATGAAAACATTCAAATCATTAACGATGGTGCTGGGACTGCTCTTGGCAGCAACCATGACCTCGTGCAAACCTGAACCCATCGAAGAACCTTCAAGTAAATTAAAAGTCAAGCAAATCTACTATTCAGACCCTCAAACCGACAAAACCCCTTTCCAAAGCTGGGATTGGAGTGAAGACCACCTGGTATCGATTACCCACTATTCCAATAGTTACTTAAAAAAAACATGGATAGAAACGTTCACCTACGAAAACGACAAAATCATCCGTGTTGATAATCTTACATACGGCGAGCACATCAACTACAGCTACAACGAAGACCAACTGAAAACAGCTACCATATTTGAGGATAACGACATTATCTGCTCCTGGTCAATAAGCTACGACAACAACAAAATAAGCAAGCTCCAAGGCACTTTCTTTGATTATTATTTCAAAAACAAGGGATCCGAAAAGATGCTGAATCCGCTTTCGCACCTATTCCCCCACAATATTTGCGAATGCCTTGAAACATGCCAAAAGCAGCTGATGACGAATCATCGTGGAAATCGAAACGAAATCATGAATATCATCTTGACTTGGACAGGTGATAATATCAGCAAAATCATCGTTTCTTTCGATGACGTTCTCACCACCCTTGTTATGGAATACGATGACAAACAATGCCCCATGTATGGTATGACCGGTAATTTAGAAGATTATATCATTGGCCTTTCGATGGGAAGCACTTCTTTCTCCAAAAACAACGTCAAACAAATCATCTTCACGGAAGACGATGAGACTGACACCATACATTTTGCTTATCAGTACAATAACGAGAACTATCCCATTCTCGAGACCATGTACGATAGCGAGAATGAAGATTACAAGAATGTATTTTATTATGAATATTAATCCTTTTCCAGATGAAAACAGCACGCATTTTAACCTTTATCACAGGAACCTTGTTACTTGCCTTGGTCTCCTGTAAACCTCAGGAAGATGACCCCGTCAGCCACTTCACCGACGGAATAGTGGTAACCACAAACACCCCCAGTAATATTGCTGGAACCACTGCGATTTGCGGCTCAACAGTAACAGCCAATGATATGGGACTAATGATTGAACTCGGCGTTTGTTGGAGCAAAAACGAGCAACCCACTGTAGAAGATCATGTTGAAAAAACATATAAATGCTCCCAACCATTCAACTGCGTCCTCACCAACCTTGACCCCAACACCCAATACCATGTACGCGGCTATGCCAAATACGGCACAGAGTACTGCTATGGCGATGAGATGAGCTTCACCACCCTCAACGACTCCACCTCCATCTGGAGTACTGCTTTGACCACCATTCCTGCCGAAGGAATCACCTACAACAGTTTCACCACCGGCGGCCTTATCACACTGCCATCCGACCTGAACATGAACTTCAGGAAAATCATTGGCGGTGTTTGCTGCAGCAAATCACCGAACCCCACCTTAGAGAATTGTGAGTTTTATGTCTCAGATTGGATAGATTATCTGGAATATACAGAAATAACAGAAAAAAAATTCTACTTTCAAGTTTACGGCCTTGAACCCAACACCCAATATTATTACCGCGCCTTCATTAAATATGAGGACCAAAGCTACTATTATGCCGATGCCCTAAGCATCACCACACCCAACATCCCCTTCCAGCTTGACCTGACAACCGATTACATAAACTATTACTCATGGGACAACATTCTCTATGCAAGTGGTTTTATGTATTGTAGCAAACCCGAAATGATTGATGAATTAGGCTTTTGCTATAGCATGGATCACAGCTATCCTTTATTCGAATCTGACCTCATTACCACCGTCGGTACACCTACAGGCGAATTCTACAACTTTGAAAGCACTATTACCGACCTGTCAGCTAATGCCAAATATTACATCCGAACCTACGCCCGTTACATGACCGACAGCATTCGATACGGGAACACGATTGAATTCTACACCTATTAAAAAGATTAAAGCGATGAACAGCAACAGCCTCCGAGCCTCATGTGTCGCACTATGCCTCGTGGCCAGTTGCCTCGTCGGAATCCCTAATATTTATGATAAATTTCTGATTGCCAGATATATTGCCACCGCAATAGGTCTGGCAATCCTTTTTCTCTTCTCCCTGTTCAGCAAAAAACGCTGGCTCATTCCCCACACTCAGGTATTTCTGCCTTACCTGCTGTTTACCGTCCTCAGTGGTTGCTCCATCCTATGGGCAACCAACACCGCCGAAACGGTTTATACTGCCTCTACAGTGGTCATGGGGTTCCTCATCACCCTTGTTGGCTACACACTATGCACCCATGATCCCATGACCTTCAGGAAGACATTATGGGTCAGTGCGGCAGTAATCCTTGTCTTCTACCTGCTCTTTGCTTTGGTCCAACTATTCCGTATCGAAGACTTCAGCTTTGACCAGCTTTACCACGTCATCGGCATCAACGGGCACAAGAACCTGCTGGCCATCATGCTCTTTGTCCTGTCCACCTTTTTACTCTCTGCCATCCCATACACCAATCACATAATCCTGAAAGTCCTTCCCATGGCCTTGTTCGTCCTCGCCATGGTGATGATCATCTTGCTGAAGTCGAGGGCGGTATGGCTCAGCGCCACTGTCGCCTTGATGCTGTTCGGACTCCTGGTGCTCTTCCACCTCAAAAAGCCCAACTTCTCCAAACGCTTCAAAACCACCACACTGGTCACCGCTGTTGTCTTGGCATTCATCTTCCTCACCTTGGGGCTTCGTTGGTTTGCCCACCGCTCCGTGCCGCACACCGCCGAGAAGAGCGAGGTGGAATACAACCCGATGAGCACTTCCTCCCTGGTGGAACGTTGCCAACTATGGGAGAAGACCTACCATATCGCCGACAATCATCCATTGCTGGGCTGTGGCACCGGCAACTGGCTGATCCACTTCCCCGACGCGGGACTCGAAGGACTTTATCGAGCCGATGTGTGGAACGTGAACTTCACCAAGCCGCATAACGAATACTTAGGCATCCTTTCCGAAAACGGCTATATCGGCCTGTTCCTTTACATCGTTTTCCTGGTCTCTTTGATAGTGCTATCGTTTTTCACCCTCTGCGAGACCCAGAGCCGCAAAGCATTCCTGTTTGGAGCCGTCGTTTTATGCGTTTTCACAGGCTGCTGCGTCAACGCGCTCTTCGACTTCCCCAACAGCCGCATCGAGCATCTCCTTTGGTCAAGCATCTTCATGGCACTGCTGTTTCATCTCATCACCCAAGACAAGCCAAGAGTCCTCGGAAAAGCCTGGAGCGTCCTCTTCCTGCTCCTTTCACTGATGATGATAGTCATCGGTGGTTTCCGGTTTTATGGCGAACGGAAGAGTTTTGCGTTGCAGCAGGCCATGAGCAGAAACGACTGGAACACCATGGAACGCCACAGCCGAGAGGCTCTCTCCCCCTTCTACACCGTCAATGCCTTGGGTATGCCTCTGCAATGGTACCAAGGGAAAGCCATGAAGAGGATGGGGAACCCCAAGGCCATCGAAGCATTTCGCAAAGCCTATCATCACGCCCCTTATTGCAAGGAGAACCTCAACGACCTAGGACTGGAGGAATATCACACCGCCCATGACCTCGAACAAGCCGAGTTCTATCTGAAAGAAGCCATCCGCATCAGCCCCAATTACCTCTACCCTTATTTCAACCTGGCATACACCTATCTTCAGGAAAACGATTCGGAGAAGGCCAAAGCCGTGACAGACCAAATCTACATGGATGAACAAAAACGTGACATCCTCATCAACGACGCCCCGTTTTTCGACCCCTACAACACGGAGACTATCCGCCAGAAAATCGATGCGGAATATGAGGTCACCATGCAACTAAGGCGATTGATAGAATCTACCCCGTAGGGGTATCTCAAATTTTTTTCCATATTATCCTTCTGTCACCCCTGGCGTTTTAACATATATTTTAAGTCTGCAAAATGACCCATACGCTAAAAAAGATGTAATTTTGCGACTTCCAATCTATTCATAAAAACCATGAAAAAATCAATCATTTTTTTAATGACCACCCTTGCCTTTATGGCCCTCATTTCCTGCCAAAAAGACGCCGACCGCTTTGTCGGTGACTATTCATTCAAGACCTCTGGTGAAATCACACTCACCATGGAAACCCATACCGACAGCACAGACTTCTTCCTCCCAGCACTTATCAACCTCAGCCTCACAAATGACATCGGACAACTCAATATCAGCCATGATGACGACAAAAGCGACCGCGTGACCGCCGTAATCAACTATATGAATGGCGACGTAATCGTCACCTCCGGATCTTGCGACGGAAAAACCATCCAACTCGACGAGTACCGCCGCCAAATCATCCCCGTATCGGTCAACCCCTTGCTCACAGACAACTTCTACGTGAAAGTGAAAGCTTCCGGCCAAATTTATGATAACAACATGATCATTTTCGACATGACTTACAAAGGCAAAGCCACCATTGGCCCAGCCACTTTCAACATCAAAGACAAAGATGTCAGAATGGTAGCCTATAGAAATTGAATATCATGAAAAGAAATACAATATTTTTATTAATATTACCTCTATTATTTACAAACTGTTCCGACACTGACCCACAACAACTCAAAGCACGACTTGTCGGTGGTAATAACGAAGAGCGTGTCATCCCTGTCGGCATCATGAACATTGACTCCACTGACGGTATCGTCAGCAACACCTATCCTGGCTATCTGGAAGAAGGACAATCCGCCGACTTGGCTTTTAAATACGGTGGCATCTTGGAAACACTTCACGTCAAAGAAGGCAGCAAGGTACATCAGGGACAGGTGCTGGCCAAGGTGTCCTCTCCTTCCATGGAAAGCACCCTTCGCTCCGCACAAGCCACCCTGGACCAAGCACAAGACGCCTACGAACGCCTCAAGAAAGTCCATGACAACGGCAGCCTGCCCGAAATCAAATGGAAAGAGATGGTAGCCAACCTCGAGAAGGCTCAATCCGCCGTCGATCTCGCCAACGCCATGCTGGCAGAAAATGTCATCACCGCACCCTTCAGCGGCACTATCGCCTCCATCAATGCCCAAGCCGGAGAGAACCTCCAACCCTTGAGACCCGTAATCAGACTCATCAACACAAACAGACTGTCGGTGAAGATTTCCGTCCCCGAAGAAGAAATCACCAAAATACAAATCGGTGCCCCTGCCGAAATCATCATCCCAGCCCTCGATAACCAACGTTATAGTGGGAAAATAGCTGAAAAAAGCATGACCTCTTCCCTGCTCACACACAGCTATCCTGTCAAAGTGCTGATAGAACATCCCGACAAGGAACTCACACCCGGCATGATCAGCAAAGTGATGCTGAAAGGTGATGTCAACAAAGGTATCGTCATCCCTGCCAACGCAGTCTTGATCAACAGTGAAGGCAAATTCGTGTGGGTGGAGGAAAACGGCGTGGCTACCCGACGCGCCATCCGAATCGGCGGCTATGCCGGCACAGGCATCATCGTCAGCGAAGGCCTGAAAAACGGCGACCACGTCATCGTGAATGGCTACCAAAAAGTCAGCGAGGGAATGAAAGTGAAAAGTGAAAGATGAGAGGTTAAAGGTTTTGAGGCAATCAGTATTATAGCACAGTGATGAAAAAGATAAAAAATCATGGCATCATCAGTGGCAGCATCCAACACCAGAAGATTGTCTGGGTCATCGTTGCCGTGGTGGTAGCTTTCGGCATCTATGCCCTCGTCGATATGAAAAAAGACGAGTTCCCGGCCTTCTCCTATCCACAAGGCATCGTGGCAGGCATCTATCCCGGCGCCAACTCCGAAGAGGTCGAAACGCAACTTACCAAACCTCTTGAAGAACTGCTGTTCACCATTCCTGAAATCGACCGCAAAAGCACCTATTCTGTCACCAAAGAAGGATTGTGCTACATCTATGTCATGCTCGACATGACATCAACAAACGATTTCACTAAAGCCTGGACCAAGATACGACAAAAAATCAACGAGGCCAAAGCCTTGTCTTTCCCTGCCGGTGTGCTCGCTATCGCGGTCATCGATGACTTCGGAAGCACCTCCTCATTGCTCATCGCCATGGAGTCAAACGACAAGACATACCGTGAGATGCACGCCTACACCGAAGACCTCACCCACCAGCTGCGTGAGATCTACGAGACAGGCAACGTCCATGTGCTGGGTGAACAAACCGAGGAGATCGCCGTCACCGTCGATAAGGAGAAGCTGTCGTTTTACGGCATCAGCCCCAACACCCTGATGCTGCAATATGCCTCGCAAGGACTGCTGACCACCTCAGGCACCATGGAGACCGATGCCTTCGACATGCCATTGCACATCCAAAACCCCGTGGTGTCTGAAAAAGAGCTGGAAGAACAAATCATCTATTCCGACGCTGCCGGAAACACCGTCCGTCTGCGCGACGTGGCCACCGTCGAACGCCGTCTGGCTCCCACCTCCAAAGTGGTGAACTTCAACGGACATGACGCATTAGTCATCTCGGTGGAGATGCGCAAAGGATACAACATCGTGGCATACGGCAGAAAAGTGGAGAAGGTGCTGAGTGAGTTCAAGGCTCAACTGCCCGACAGCGTCCATCTCTATCGTATCACCGACCAACCCAAAGTGGTGCAGAAATCCGTCAACTCTTTCCTACGCGACCTGCTCATCTCCATGATCGTCGTCATCGCTGTCATGTTGCTCCTCTTTCCCTTCCGCACCGCACTTATCGCCAGCTCAGGACTGCCCGTATGCACCGCTGTCAGCATCGGGCTTATGTACCTCTTCGGCATAGAGCTGAACACCGTCACCCTGGCCGCGCTCATCGTCGTGCTCGGCATGATCGTCGATGATTCCATCATCAACATCGACGGCTATATCGAAAAACTCAGCCAAGGCATGGAACCTTTCAAGGCAGCTACCAGCAGCGCCAAAGAACTCTTCATGCCCATGTTCATCGCCACTGCTGCCATCGCCACCATGTTCTTCCCCATGACCCGTATCATCACAGGTCCTTTAGGCGATTTTGTGCAGTTTTTCCCCTGGACTGTCGCCTTCTCGTTGATGGCTTCTCTGGCATACGCCATGCTCGTCATCCCCTCCCTGGAGATCTTATTCATCAAACCGAATACCGACAAGCCCCGAAACAACGCCTTCATCAGAGCTCAACGGCGTTTTTTCAATTTCCTTCAAGGGCTTTACGACAACTTACAAAACCATTGTTTCCAACATCCTCATTTCACGATTGGGATGGGACTGGGGTCCATCGCTCTTGGAGTGCTGATGTTCCTTGCCCTCAACGTGCAGATGATGCCGAACGCCGAACGCGACTGTTTCGCCGTGGAGATCCGACTGCCTGAAGGCAGCAGCCTGGAAGCCACCCGCCGCATCAGCGACTCATTGCAACAGATGATGCTGCATGACCCACGCGTCACCTCCGTCACCGCCTTCATCGGCGAGACCGCCCCTCGTTTCCATGTGACATACGCCCCAAGCATCCCCGACAAAAATCTCTCGCAACTCATCGTCAACACGACCTCAAAACAAGCCACCGAAGACCTGCTGAAAGAGATGGACGACAAGTACGCCTACTATTTCACAGAAGCCCACGTGCGTTTCCGACAACTCGACTACCAAGCCGTCACTACCCCTGTGGAGATCTTCGTTTTCGGAGACGATTACAGCCAGACAGCCCCTGTAGCTCAAAAAATAAAAGACTATATGCTCACCCTCGACAAAGAACTGCGATGGGTTCATTCCGATTACGATGAGCAACTGTCCTCGGTCAAGGTGACCATGAAGCCTGAAGAATGTGCCCGTTTAGGCATCACCAAAGGCATCCTCTCTCTCGACCTGGCAACCACCCTCAACGGCCAACCCCTTACCACCTTATGGGAGGGCTCACGAAACATCCCCGTGAAACTATACTCCCAACAGAACTATGACCCCAACAATTTCGAATCTGTTCAGAACCAACTGATTCCAACGATAATCCCTGGCACCAACGTGCCTCTCCGTCAAGTGGCTGACCTCAGTCCCGACTGGCATCCCGCACAGATCACCCACCAAAACGGGAAAAACACCATCACCTTGGCTGCCGACATGAAATTTTGGAAGTCACAGACAGCCAGCATGAAGAAAATCCAGCACTATATCGACAAAGAGATCCGCCCAAGCCTTCCTGAAGGCGTAAGCATCGAATACGGAGGGCTTTCATCGTTGAACACCGCGGTCATCCCGCAGATCCTGAAGAGCCTCATCGCCGCCATCTTGGTGCTTCTCGCCTTCTTGGTGGCCTACTTCAAAAGAGTCAACCTTGCCCTGCTCACCTTGTGTTCCAGTGCCCTGTGCATGTTCGGCGCTTTCTTCGGCGAATGGCTTTTCGGCCTTGACTTCGGCATGACCTCCGTCCTTGGCATCGTCAGCCTCATCGGCATCATTGTCCGCAACGGCATCGTGATGTATGAATACGCTGAGACCCTGCGTTCCGAAGAGGGACTCAATGCCAAAGAAGCCGCCATGAAAGCCGGCAGCCGACGCATGAGACCCATCTTCCTCACCTCAGCCACCACCGCCTTAGGTGTGCTCCCCATGATCATCACCCGCAACCCACTCTGGATGCCAATGGGTGTCGTCATCTGCTTCGGAGTGGTGCTCTCCATGGTCATCATCCTCGCCGTCATGCCAGTCATGTATTGGCAGATCTTCAGTCTTAGCAGAAAAAAAACACAACCACAAAACCCATGAAAAACACCCTCCTCCTTCTGTCACTCGCCCTGTTTAGCCTTCATGGCCTCGCACAAAACACCGACACCCTTCGGCTGTCAGTGCAGGACTGCATCACCCTGGCATTGGAAAACAACCTCACGCTTAAAAACGCCCAAATAGAAATAGAAAAAGCCCAGGCCACCAAGAAAGAAGCCCGTGCCGAATACTTCCCCACCATCTCTGCACAAGCCCTGGCCTTCGACGCCATGAACCCTATGCTCAGCTTTGGTATCAACGACATCGACAACGCCTTGGTACGGCAAACCCTCTACAACCTCTACACGCAATATGGCGCACAATTAGGCCTGCAAAAAGAATACTCCTTCATCCAAAACGGCGTGATGCTCAACACCATGGCCATGGAGCCCGTCTTTGCCGGAGGACGTATATACCACGGGAACCAATTGGCCAAGATTGGCATCAAAGCTGCCGAATACCAAGCCAAACTCAAAGAAGACGAGGTGCGTTTACAAACGGAAAACCTTTACTGGCAAATCGTCTCCCTGCAAGAGAAAATCGCCACCCTCGACCAGTTAGACCAGCTGCTCGACACGTTAGAAAAAGACCTGACAGGCGCCATCGAGGCGGGGCTGGCCATGCCCACCGACCAGTTTAAGGTGACCATAAAGAAAAACGAGAGCCAACTCAACCGTAAAAAAGCCGAAGATGGCATCACCTTGCTGAAGATGGCTTTGACACAATATCTTGGCATCCACGAAACAACAATGATACTCATCGACACTCTTGGCCTTGAGCCACTGCCCACCACCTATTATCATGATGCCTCCGAGGCGGTCACCCAACGCAACGAGAGCCACCTGCTCGACCTCTCCCTGCAAGCCGAGAAGCTGAAAAAAAAGATGACCCTCGGCGAGGCTTTGCCCTCCCTCCTGGTGGGCGGGAGCTACAGCTACCATACCGTGCTGAAAAACACCAAACCCAACGCCATGGTCTTCGCAGTCCTTCAGATCCCCCTCACCGACTGGCACAAGACGGCTTATAAGCTAAAGAAACACGACCTCGACGCGACGATGGCCGAGAACAACCGCCGTAACTACACCGAGCTGATGGAGACGCAGACCGAACAGGCCTGGTTCAACTTAGAGCAGAGCTGGCTGCGCATCCAGATGGCCCAAACCGCCCTAAGCGACGCCGAAGCCAACCGAAAAATCGTCAGCGACTATTATGAGGCGGGACTCGTTGCCCTTTCCGACCTCCTTGAAGCACAGACCCTGCTGAAACACAGCCGCGACGAACTCACCGATAGCCGGGTCGAATACCGGATCAATCTGGTGAAGTACAAACAGCTAACCCAGTCGGTGAATTAGTTTTTCCGGCGAATTAAGCGAATTAGTTTTTCCGGCGAATTAGGCGAATTTAACGAATTGTTGTTGTCGGCGAATTAGGCGAATTTAACGAATTACTAGGATCAGTAAAATTTGCTTAGAAGCTGTTTTTATTTGTTATTTTGGTATTACTATGGGACGTGCCAGCGGCACGTTTCTATTTAAAATCAAAACAACTTATTGATATTAAATGATTTACCATTACCGATTTTAATTGATTTCATAATAATAAAAATAAATTCACCAAAACACTTGCATATTCTAAAAATATACATTATCTTTGCGGCATCATTTTAAAATTCACCCATTATAAAGAAGCCCCCAATCTCTCTAAATTCTAAATTATTAATTCTTAATTCTAAATCCCCATGGAAGAACGTTATTTAAACCCATTTGTCGACTACGGCTTCAAGAAGCTGTTCGGCACGGAGGAGAACAAAGACCTCCTCATCAGCCTCCTCAACGCCCTGCTCTGCCGTGAAGACCCCATCACTGACCTTACCTATAAAAACGTTGAACAGATCGGCGAAATCAACGGAACACGAACCAACTACTTCGATGTCTACTGCACCACCTCCACCGGCGAGGAGTTCATCGTCGAGATGCAGAACAGCTGGAAGCCCTTCTTCAAGGACCGGATGCTCTACTACGCCTCCAAACTCATCCGAAACCAAGGCAAGAAAGGAATCCAGAAGGCTCTTGACGAGTTCGACGCACTCGAAGCGCTGGAACACGGCATCGTCTTCGGCAAAGACCCCGACATGGGCAAGGACAAGAAAAAGCGCAACAAGGGCTGGGACGGACGGTTGAACGATGTGTATGTGATCGCCATGATGAACTTCAACCTGCCCAACAAGGAATACGCTGAGGAATCCTTCATCCACAAGATACAGCTGATGGATGTGAACGACCTCCGCGTGTTATACGACAAGCTGACGCTGATCTACGTGGAGCTGCCCAAGGTCGATAAGGTGAAGCTCGACCTGAGCACGCCCCAAGGCAAATGGATGCACGCACTGAACAATCTCTACTTCTACGACCAGAAACCCAACGATTTAAAAGATGTCGTGTTCGACAAGCTGTTCCGTCAGGCTGAGCTGGCGCAACTCACACCAGAACAGGATCTAGCCT
>JAEEII010000161.1 GCA_016281295.1 Bacteroidales bacterium | reverse complement strand
CACCGAGATTCGTCGCAAGGAAATCCCTTACCTCAGGAGGAAGCTGGGCATTGTGTTCCAGGACTTCCAGCTTCTCGATGACCGTAACGTGGAAGCCAACCTCGAGTTTGTGCTCAGAGCCACAGGATGGTACGACAAAGAACAGATAAGCAGTCGCATCGACTTGGCGTTAGACAAGGTGGGGCTGAGGGAGAAGAGGAAGAGCATGCCCTACAACCTCTCTGGCGGCGAGCGTCAAGGCGTGGCAATCGCCCGTGCCTTGCTTAACAACCCCGATGCGATCATAGCCGACGAGCCTACCGGCAACCTGGACCCGGAGACCGCCCTCGATGTCCTTAAAATGCTGCTACGCATCAGCGACAGCGGCACGGCTGTCCTCATGGCCACTCACAACTATGGCCTCATCCAAAAATATCCCGGACGAATCATCAAATGTGAAAACCATCAGGTCAGCTGCTCAAGAGTGGAGTGAGAGGTAAATGGCTAAAAGACGTTACCAATAATCAATTGCGCATTCCTTTCGTTCTGATAAAGCTCCTTCAAGGCTTCATCGCGTTCTTCGATGTCATCGTCGGTGAAGTCTTCTTCCATCAGACGTTTGATCTCGGCGATGAAATGCTCGGGCGTATCAGCCAACACACACAGTCGGTCCAACGAAGTGCCACGAACCATATCGTCGTTCACCAAACAGAATCGTCCATTATATAAGGCGTTCAACAACTTGAGTTTCAATCCCGTAGGTTGATCCGTCACCATCACGTTGACCTGGGCATTACGCAACAAGTCCATCATCTCTGCATCATCGGGATTGGCCTTCAAGCTGACGTGAGGATAACGGCCACACAAGTCACGCAGCTCATCCGAAGGATTCAAGCCCGCCACCAGACAAGGCACATCCAACTCGGCAAAGACATTCTCCACCAGCCACTCCGCAGCCTTTTTGTTCTCCGCCACTGAGAGGTTGCCATGATATAATACATAGTCACCCCTGCCCGTCTCAGAACACACCCGGCTCAACGCACTGAAACCTGGTACTAAGAGAGCATGTCCGTAATGGGCATTGAAATAATCCGCATCTTTTTGTGTGATGGCAAAGATCCCAGCGGCTTTCTTCAACACAGGTTCATAGCGTTTTAGCTTGTGCGCTTCCATCCGATAAAACCATCGTTTCCAAAAGACTGGCTCCGACTCAGCAAGCAACCGATAATAGTCGTGTTCCACGTTATGCGCCCTGACAAAGATCTTACGGTTCTTGAAGCGGCTGTCTGTAAGCACCGCCGTGGTATGCAAGCCTTCACACAAAATGGGATAATCATCCTTCAACAAATCCTTCATCAAGGCTTCCGAACGACGGGAAGCCACCACATACGGCTCACGTCTAAGCTGTTTCCATACAGAAGTGTCACGTTTATAATACTTTACCTCATGACAACGATTCAGCACTTCAGCCTCTCCCCTGCCATATTCAAAACAATGCAGATGCACCTTCACGCCGGCTTCCGAAAGGGCTTTCACCCGATAAAACACATCAATCACCCCACCGTAGTTGGCGGGATAAGGCACGTCGAAAGAAATGACATGTAGGTGATAATCAGAATCATTCATAGTGTTTATAGATTTCAATCAGCGTCTGTTGTTCATTCTCCCAGCAGAGGTCTTCGGCAGCTTGCGCCAAGCCCTCTTGCCAAACAGCCCTCAAGGAAGCATCGCTCAGGCCAGCCTTGATTGTCTCAGCAATCGATGTAGGTTGATGGTCTGGAATGAACAAGCCGATATGGTATTTTTTTATGATTTTCTCAATTTCAACAAGATGCGAAGCCACGATAGGCACGCCTGCCTGGATAAAGTCAAAGAGCTTGTTAGGCAGGCAGTAACGATAGTTCAGGTTGGTGTCCTTGTCGAGGATAAAACCAAGCTCAGCCAACTGGGTGTAAGCCATCATGTTGGCGTACGGCATTCTAGGCAGGAAACGCACTCTGTCATCGATATGCATCTCACCGACCATCCGTTTCAGCACAGGCAACACATCTCCTCCCCCGATGATCATCAAGTAACAATCATCTAAATATTTCATGGCCTCCACCAGTTCCTCAGCACCGCGTTGTATGTTGATACCCGATCCTTGAAGCACCAGCAGATGTTTGTCTTCAGGAAGATTCAATGCCTTTTTGTCACCTTTGGCAGGCAGTGCTGCCCTCGGCGGGATATTGCGCACCACATGACATGTCACGCCATATTTCTCATGGAACAAATCGGCGATACTGTCACACACCGTGATCATCTCTTTAAGACGTGGCACCACAAAGCCTTCGATACGCTTCCATACCTTTTGCACCCGTGGCCTACCCACCAGCTCTGGGGTCTCAGTGAAATACTCATGGCTGTCGTAAATCATGTTGATACCCTTCAGCCTTGAGATAAAAAAGTTCGGCAATGCGGTGTCGAGGTCATTGGATAACAGCAGATTAGCCTTATGAAAAAGCAGGAAGAAAAACAGTCTGATATTATATTCCGCATAAAACAACGGTCCTTTCTCGAAAAGCAGCTTCATCCGGTGTGTATCGTAGGTGCGTTGATCCATCGGAGGACTTTTACGTTGTCTGCGACCCACCAACAGCACCTCATACCCCATCTTTCGCAAGGTGAGACACGATTTGTTAACCCTTTGGTCGGTGACCAGGTCGTTGATGACCGATACGATGACACGTTTCATGGGGCAAATTTACAAAAAAAACAAGACAGCTTCTGAGAATAATCCGAAATAGATTATTTTTGCCAATAGGTAATATGGCAGATTTAACAAACCATGATGAATACAAATATTAACCTTAGAGAATATAACAGCTTTGGCTTCTCCGTCATTGCGAAGTATTTCGTGGAGATTAACGACATCAACGCTCTAAAACAACTCATCCAGACCCCTGAATTCATAAAAGAGCCCCATCTCATCCTCAGCGGAGGAAACAACATTCTTTTTACGAGCGACTTCTTTGACGGTATCGTCATTCACATCAACAACAAAGGCATCCACATCATCCATGAAGACGAGGATGATGTCATTGTCCGTGCGCAAGCCGGTGAGGACTGGCCATCGTTCGTGAAACAAATGGTTTCGCAAGGACTTTACGGAGTGGAGAACCTAGCTCACATCCCGGGCAAGGTAGGCGCGGCACCAGTGCAGAACATAGGAGCATACGGCATGGAGCTGAAAGACAGCTTCTTGCAATGCGGAGCCATCAACATAGAAACTGGTCAAGCCATGATATTCACCAAAGAGGCGTGTCGTTTCGGCTATCGTGAAAGCATCTTCAAGCAGGAGTTAAAAGGAAAATATATCATTACTCATGTTGATTTCCAATTATCAAAACACGGGGTATTGAAGTTGGAATACGGCAACATCAAGACCTATTTAGCTGAGCATGGCATGGAACAACCCACTTTGCAGCAGCTTCATGATGCCATCTGTGCCATTCGCGACGCCAAGTTACCTGATGTGAAACAGATTGGCAAT
>JAEEII010000160.1 GCA_016281295.1 Bacteroidales bacterium | reverse complement strand
TTCCAAGACGCCATCCGTGCCATCAACGACCTGGAGCGACTGATCTCCAAGGTCTCACTCTCGAAGGTGAACCCGAGGGAGCTGCTGCAAGTGGGAAGAGCCCTGGAACAAATCGAGATCCTGAAGACGCTTTGCGCCGAAAGCCAAAACGAAGCGCTTTCCGTTTATGCCGAGCAACTGAACCCTTGCACCAGCATCAGAGAACGTATTAATAAGGTGTTGAATCCCGAAGCCCCTGCCCTGCTCTCCAAAGGCAACATCATCGGCGAAGGCGTGGATCCTGAGCTGGACGAGCTACGCAACCTGTCACGGTCAGGCAAAGACTACCTGATGAACCTCCAGAGACGAGAGACCGAAGCCACAGGCATCTCATCCTTAAAGGTGGGCTACAACAATGTTTTCGGTTATTATTTGGAGGTGACCAACACCCATAAGGACAAAGTGCCCCAGGAATGGATCCGCAAACAGACCCTGGCCAACGCCGAACGTTACATCACGGAGGAGCTGAAAGAATATGAACAAAAGATTCTCGGAGCGGAAGAGAAGATCAGCAGCATCGAACAGAGGATCTATGCGGAGCTGGTGGCGGCAGTGTCGGAATATGTGGAACCGATTCAGCTGGATGCCTCGTTGGTGGCACGATTGGATTGTTTGGTGAGTTTTGCGGATATCGCATTGAAATACAATTATGTAAGGCCGAGCATCGATGACTCCTACGTGTTGGATATCAAAGACGGAAGGCACCCTGTCATCGAGCAGATGCTGCCGGCAGGAGAGACTTATATTGCCAACGACGTGTATCTTGACAAAGACAAGCAGCAGATCATCGTCATCACGGGGCCGAACATGTCGGGCAAGTCGGCTTTACTGAGGCAGACAGCCTTGATTGTGTTGTTGGCCCAGATGGGCAGTTTTGTCCCCGCGACATCGGCCAGGATTGGCCTGGTGGATAAGATCTTCACCCGTGTCGGGGCCTCTGACAACATCTCATCGGGCGAATCGACCTTCATGGTGGAGATGAACGAGACGGCCAGCATCCTTAACAATGTATCCTCGCGGAGTCTGGTGCTGTTGGATGAAATCGGGCGAGGCACCAGCACCTACGACGGCATCAGCATCGCCTGGGCCATCACTGAGTTTTTGCACGACCATCCTATAAGCCGCGCCAAGGTGATGTTTGCCACCCACTATCATGAGCTGAACGAGATGGAGGCTTCTTTCGCCCGCATCAAGAACTACCATGTCACGGTCAAAGAGGTAGGCAACAAGGTGGTTTTCCTGCGCAAGCTGAAACGCGGTGGCAGTAACCACAGCTTCGGCATCCATGTGGCGGCCATGGCGGGTATGCCACGCAAAGTGGTGGAACGAGCCGAGAAGTTACTGACCATGCTCGAAAAGTCACACACTGGCGACCAGGTGGACAAGGCGGCCTTGAAGCCAGAAGAGCCCATGCAGCTGAGTTTCATCCAGTTAGATGACCCGTTATTATTACAAATCAAGGAGGATATTTTGAATACCAACATTGACACGTTGACACCTGTGGAAGCGTTGATGAAGCTGAATGAGATCAAGAAACTGCTTAAATAACAAGCTATTAGCAGTTAGTTGTCAGCTATTCGCAAAAAAAGTTTCAAAAAAGCTTGCGGATAACAAAAAAGGTTGTATCTTTGCACCGCAATTCGCAAGCGGAAATAGCTCAGTTGGTAGAGCACGACCTTGCCAAGGTCGGGGTCGCGAGTTCGAGTCTCGTTTTCCGCTCCGCTATGCGGAAATAGCTCAGTTGGTAGAGCACGACCTTGCCAAGGTCGGGGTCGCGAGTTCGAGTCTCGTTTTCCGCTCCAGAAGGTCCCGAGTGAAATCGGGATTTTTTGTGTGTGTGTCAAAGTGCCTGAGTGGTGGAATTGGTAGACACGAGGGACTTAAAATCCCTTGCCCTTTAAAGGCGTGCCGGTTCGATCCCGGCCTCGGGTACTAAAACCCCTCTTAATCGATTGATTTTGAGGGGTTTTGTATTTGTATTTCAACCTCAAATAAAGGCTAGTTTTTCCTGTCAAAATAATGAGTGTTTACAGAGTAATCACCTCATCCATCTTGATATCAAATGGCTCGGTAGGAACCTCGTCAACTAACTGGAAGTCAAAACAAATGCCAATGCGTTTCACCGCTAAGTGCTGGCAAAGGAAACGGTCATAATAGCCCCTACCCCGTCCAATGCGATTGCCATGACGGTCAAAGGCCACACCTGGCACCACGATGAGGTCGAAGTCGCCAGTATAGGGTTCGTTTTGGGGTTCCATGATGTTGAAATCGCCCACGGCGAAACGGGTATCCTTGCCGTATTCCACGGGGATGATGTCGTCGCCTACCACAGTGGGCAGGATGATGGTCTTTTGCAGGTGCCATTTCTCCAGAAAGGCCTGGGTCTGCACCTCATCAGGCAAGGCACTGTAAAGCATCACCCGCTCCGCCTTGATGAAGTCGGGGTGTTGCTCCAATTTCTTTAAAATCGCCTCGGATTGCTCCATGAGCTGTTCTTTGGTGTGTTGTTTCTTTAACGCCTTGATATGGGCTCTTAATTCTTTCTTTTCCATTGCTATGTTGTCGCACCTCTCCGAGGTGCCGTTGTTTATTGTTGTCCTCTTACCCCAGGTTACGCTCGCTCCGCAAGCTCCGCTCGCTTACCTGGGGTTATTGAAATCGCACCTCTCCGAGGTGCTGATGATATTGGCTCAATGCCCTACCGAGATTAAACCCCTAACGGGGTATCCCTATCTCCCTCTAAATTCTCAATTCTAAATTCTCAATTCTAAATTCCCTCCTACCGAGATTGAACCCCTAACGGGGTATCCCTATCTCCCTCTAAATTCTTAATTCTAAATTCTAAATCCCCTCCTACCGAGATTAAACCCCTAACGGGGTATCCCTATCTCCCTCTAAATTCTAAATTCTCAATTCTAAATCCCCTCCTACCGAGGTTAAACCCCTAACGGGGTATCTCTATCTCCCTCTAAATTCTCAATTCTTAATTCTTAATTACCTCAAACCCTTTCCCGTAGGCTCCCATCACCATGTTCATCGTCATAAAGGCCTTGGGGTCTTCCTCTTTCACAATGCGGAGGATCTGCTGTGACTCGCGCTTGTGGGTGACCACCATCAGGATGTCGCCCTCACGTTTGGTGTACCATCCAGTTCCTTTGATGAGCGTGACGCCACGCTGCATCTCATTGCAGATACGCTCCGCCACCTTCTCGGGTTCTGAAGTGAAGATGAAAGCCTGCACGGATTGTTTGTTACCCGTCAGCACCAAGTCGATGCAATAGCTGCACACCCCCATCACTACAAAGCCATAGATGATGGCTTGGATTTTATCGGATTCCAACACGAAATAAGAACTGGCAATGATAATCACATCCAAGAACAAGATGACTCTGCCTTGCGAGATGTTGCGGTATTTGCACACCATCATCGCCACGATGTCGGTGCCGCCAGTACTGCCCCCCTGGGTGAAAGCAATGCCGATGGCGATGCCCGCCAAAGCGCCTCCGATGAGAGAGGAGAGAAACTTGTCGTCCACCAAAGGAGCCATCTCACCCGCCAGGATAGGATCGGTGATGTAATGCTGCAAGATA
>JAEEII010000159.1 GCA_016281295.1 Bacteroidales bacterium | reverse complement strand
TTGCAGAACTATGTGATTGACATGGGCTCGGAGGTGATTTTGGTGGACACCGGCCTTCCTGCTGGCACACCAGAAGAAAACCCCGACGAGAACTCACTCGCTTTCACCGGAAAGGACATCTGCAGCTATATGGATGCCTTGGCCGCATTGGGCTACAAGCCCGAACAGGTGACCAAAATCCTGCTCACGCATAAGCACGCTGACCATTCAGGCGAGCTCCGTTCGTTCCCGAATGCGAAGATCTATGTGAATGCAGATGAAATGCAGGCTGCCGAGTTACAGGGCTTACCCAACCTGGTGCCAGTGAGCTTTACCGACAGGGCGTATCACAACTTCCCCGACAGTCAGAAAATCTGTGACGGCGTGTGGTTCATCAAGGCCAAGGGACACACCAACGGCAACAGCCTCGTGATTGCCGAGAACGAAGGTCTGTTCTTTATGTTCCAAGCCGACATCACCTACGTGGACGAGGCTCTTTATGAGAACAAACTTTCGGTGGTCTATGACGACCTGTCCGCAGCCCGTGAGACCTTGGACCGCGTGCGCGAGTTCGTGCGCAACAACCCCACAGTCTATCTCTCCACGCATTCGCCACAAGGCTATGAGAATTTGGAGGCCAAACGTGTGATGGACCTCGACCACCCAGTGCCGACTGTCCTCGCCGAAGTGAATTTTTCAAAGAAAGAAGCCTCTGGTAAGTACATCTGCTCCATCTGCGGCTATGTCTATGACCCCGCCGAGCACGATGGTGTCGCTTTTGAAGACCTTCCTGACGACTGGAAATGCCCGCGCTGCAAGCAGGGCAAGGAGAAGTTTAATAAGGCGTGATTTAGCTATTATAAATATAAGTAGATGAGTAAAACATGAAAAATCAGACTTCATGCTGGGTGCTTGCCGCCATCGTTATCCTCT
Source organism: Bacteroidales bacterium (assembly GCA_016281295.1). The sequence goes on along the minus strand of JAEEII010000159.1, from coordinate 5,325 downwards.
GCGGCACAATGATATCATGTCATAAGACTCCTGTCAACCCTGAGAACGAAACGATAGCGTTGGATTGCACGAAACCCGACTATCTGAAGGCGGGTGACACAGTGGCACTCATATCGCCTTCGTATTACACGCCTATGGAGAATGTGGAGCTCACTGCCGAAGTGCTCCGCAACTGGGGATTGACACCCATCATCGGCCCCAATGTGGGCAAGATTTACCAAGGCAAGTATGCGGGCACCGTCGAGGAACGAGTGAGCGACCTCCGCTGGGCCTTCAACCAACAAAGTGTCAAGGCCGTCCTCTGCAACCGAGGCGGATATGGCACCATTCAACTTATCAATCAACTGTCGCTCGACGAACTCAAGACCCACCCCAAATGGCTCGTGGGCTTCAGCGATATCACCACACTTCATGGACTGCTAAGCCGTGCCGGAGTGATGGGCATACATGGAACGATGAGCTCGTATCTTGCCGCCGGTGGCACAGACATCACCAGCACCTTGATGCGCGACTTGTTGATGGGTCAAGTTCCCCGCTACGAGCTTCCTGCACACCCGCAAAACATTGGAGGACAGGCTCAAGGCGTGCTGGTAGGCGGTAACCTCTGCACGTTCGCCCCAAACCTTGGCACCCAAGCTGACGCCACGCTGGCCAACGACCTCATCTTGTTCATCGAGGAGGTGGGAGAATCCATGCACAACATCGACCGGCTGTTTAACATGCTGGTTATGAATGGCGTGCTCGACCGCTGCAAAGGTGTCATCCTTGGAGAATTCGTCAGCTGTGGAAATGAATTTGAATACGAGAGTGTTGAAGCGATGCTTTGCTCATATTTGTCCGCCTATCACATTCCTGTGCTGTGCGGTTTCCCCGCTGGACATGACGATATCAACCTTCCTCTCGTGATGGGCGCTCCTGTCACCCTTGACGTGCGTGCCGATGGTGCCTCGCTTCAGTTCGACATCGAAGGCCAACAAACTATAGTTCATACTGCTGACCTCTCTTCTACGAGGACTTCTCTGGAGCACCGCCTTCAATGTGCTGGAAAGCTGGAATAACCGTGAATACCTCAACTTCAATGAATATGGAAATTACCAGTCCAGAAACGATGGAGCGAGTCATTTGCGAGCTGGGCATCGTCCCGTTTTTCACCAGTGCCATCCCGGGGTATTCCATCAAGGAATTCACAAAGCCTGAATTTTGGTTTGACGGCGAAGAGGACTCGCTCGGACCGTGGGACTGGAAGATCGATTGTCTCCAAAACGGCGGCATCGCATACGGGAAGTTCCTCTGCGGGGGGAAAGCCGCCTTCGCGACGGTCCCATTCTACCGCGAACTGATGAACGTCCGTCGCGCCACGACAACGCCTGACATCAACGGCGAACACATTATGGAATATCTCGAAAAGCAAGGCAGTATCACCATCAAGGAGGTACGAGCTTTGCTTGGCGTGAAAAAAAGCCAAGCCGATGCAGCTATAGGCAAACTGATGCAGCAGTGCCGTGTCGTCACTGGGGCCATCGAGCGGGTGTATCGAGGACCCGAACAAGTTTACAACGGTTGGCAAGTGTCGTATTTCTGCACACCCGAGTCGCTGTTCGAAGACTTCACCACGCTCCACACCGGCCATACCCCCGAGGAGTCGCTGGAGTTTTTGGTCGAGCATATCATGAAACTGACAGATGGGACGGCCTCTCGAAAACAGGTTTTGAAGGTGTTGAAATAAAAACAAGAGATAATTCATTACAAATCAAAATATAAACGCTATGATCAACGATTTTATCTATGACATTCCCGTAAGGATTTACTTCGGGCGCGACCAACTGAAACATCTTGGCGCAGAACTCAAGAAATACGGCACACGCGTGCTGATGACCTACGGTGGTGGCTCCATCAAGAAAATGGGACTCTATGACCGCGTGGTAAAAGAAATAAAAGAAGCCGGTCTCGAATTGTTCGAGCTTTCGGGCATCGAGCCGAACCCGCGCATCGACTCCGTGCGCAAGGGTGTGCAACTCTGTAAGGCAAACAACATCGACGTGCTGTTGGCCGTAGGTGGTGGCTCCACCATCGATGCCACCAAGATCATGGCCGCTGGTGCCTGCGTTGACCACGACCCTTGGGACTTCCTCGACCTTAGCAAACGTGCCCCCATCGAGCTTGCCCTGCCCATCGTCAGCATCCTGACGCTCGCAGCCACAGGCTCTGAGATGGACACGGCAGCCGTCATCAGCAACCCCGAGACCAACGACAAGATTGGTCGTCTTGACCCCAACATGTTGCCCAAGGCTTCCTTCCTCGACCCGAGCATCACCTTCAGCGTCAGCCCCTATCAGACTGCCTGCGGTTCAGCCGACATCTTGTCGCACCTCTTTGAAGTCTATTTCAACATGGACCAAGACCTCTATATGCTTGATTGCTTCATGGAAGGCTTGATGAAGACCATTATCCGTTATGCCCCCATTGCCATGCGAGAGCCCGATAATTACGAGGCGCGTGCTAACCTGATGTGGGCCTCTTCATGGGCCATCAACGGCTTCGTGAACGGTGGCAAACGCAAGGCATGGAGCTGTCACCCGATGGAACATGAATTGTCGGCCTTCTACGACATCACCCACGGCCTCGGTCTCGCCATCCTCACCCCACGCTGGATGGAGTACTGCCTTGATGAAACAACCGTTTCAAAATACGTGCAGTTTGGAACTAATGTATTCGGCATCGACTCGAACTTGCCTCCGATGGACATCGCCCATCAAGCCATTGACAGGTTGAGCGACTTCCTCTTCAATACCTTGCAGCTTAAGCGCACCTTCCCCGAGGTTGGCATCGATAGAACCCATTTTGTCGTGATGGCCAAGAAAGCCGTCGGTGGAGGCATTTTACCTGGCTTCAAGCCTTTGCAACAGGCTGATGTGGAGAAGATTTTTGAAATGTGTATGAAATAATCTTTAAATCCTATTCAAAATGAAAAAACTATTCTTTCTCGCAGCAGTGGCACTGATGATGGCTACGAGCTGCAACAACCAGAACAACAAGACCGCACAAGTTGCGGAGACCGAACCTGTGGTCGAACAGACTAGCGGTATCTATGACATCACGGTCAAAGACATAAACGGAAGCGATGTGTCGTTGGCCAACTACAAAGGCAAGGTACTGCTCATCGTCAATGTGGCTAGCAAATGCGGATTAACGCCGCAGTATCAAGGCCTTGAAGCTCTTTATGAGAAGTACAAAGATCAAGGTCTGGAGATCCTTGGCTTCCCCTGCAACCAATTTTTGGGACAAGAGCCTGGCACCAACGAGGAGATCCAGAACTTCTGCTCGTTGAACTTCAACGTCACCTTCCCGCTGTTCGACAAGATTGACGTCAACGGTGAGGCAGAGAGCCCGCTCTATACCTATCTCAAGGAACAAGCACCTTTCAAGGGTTATCCTGAGGGCGCCGAGGAGTTTGCCGCACAACTCGACCAGATTCACCAAAAGACTGGCACTGGATTCGACAAGGGCGATGCCATCCGCTGGAACTTCGGTAAGTTCTTGGTTTCCAGAGACGGCAAGACCATCCTTCGTTTCGAGCCTATGGTGACGCCCGACATGATGGAGGAAACCATACAAAAGATGTTGGAAGACAAATAAGGAGTAAACCGTTTTAGCGTAAGTGAAACGCGTCGTTTACATCGTTTTAGGCTTGCTTTGCGTAGGCCTTGGAGCCTTAGGTGTGGTGGTGCCGGGATTGCCCACCACGCCTTTCCTGTTGTTAGCCTCGTGGCTATTCTATCGCTCTTCGCCACGCTTGCAGGAATGGCTTTTGCAGTCATGGTTGGGGACTTACATCCGCAGTTATCACCGTCGAGGCGGGATGACTATTGCTCAGAAAGCCGGTGCCTGTGGCATCATGGTGGCGATGGTACTGCTTTCCACTTTTGTCTTTATCCCTAAAGGCTCTGTGGCACGCATCATCGTGCCTATTGTCGGTGCAGTAGGTGTGCTGACGGTCATTTTTGCAGTGCCTAATGCAAAGCAAGAATGAATGTGTCTTTTTATCAGCATTCAGTAATTAGGCTGCACAATATTTTGTACTTTTGCCGCCTTCAAACCGTACTGCATTTTGAAAAACAATAAACGAACATTGTTGGGTTTTGCAGCGGGAATCATGGCCGGTGTATCATACGGCCTAAACCCGCTTTTTGGCAAGCCGTTGCTGGATGGTGGTGTGCCTGTGCTATCCATGCTGTTTTTCCGTTATGCTATTTCTGCACTGCTTTTGGGTGGATGGATGTTGCTACGTAAGGAGACCTTCAAAGCGACATGGAAAGAGTTTCGGCTGCTGATTGTGCTCGGAATCCTGTTTGCGGCCAGCAGTGTCACCTTGTTTGAGTCTTACAAGTTTATTCCTGCTGGATTGGCCACTACCTTGGTGTATCTTTATCCCATCTTTGTGGCTGTCATCATGCTGTTTCTGAAGGTCTATCCCACATGGCAGGTGTGGCTGAGCATTGCCGCCACCGTGGGTGGGGTAGTGGTGCTCAGTTGGCCGAGTGGCGGCGTGACGCTTCATTGGGCTGGGATGGTGTTGGCTGCCTTGTCGGCTCTCAGCTATTCCTGCTTCTTGATCATCGTGAACCGTTCGCAGCAAATCAAACATATTTCTGAACACGCGCTGACCTTTTACGCCTTGGTAGTCGGTGCAATATTGTTTTTAGGGTATCAAATCATCGATGGAACACCTATCTTTCAAGGCATCGACCAGCCATCAGAGGTGCTCAATCTCATCGGTCTGGCCATCTTCCCCACAATGATTTCCATGCTGACCATTTCGATGTCAACGCGTTTGATTGGCCCGACGAAGACTGCGGTCTTGGGTGTGTTTGAGCCACTAACAGGCATACTTGTAGGAACACTGATGTTTGCCGAACCAATGACCCCTAATATCCTTATCGGCATTGCCATCTGCATTGCTGCCGTGCTGTTCATGGTGGTTAGCGAGCGAAAAGCCTAAAACTCCTGTTGTCTTTTTGAAATTTTTTTTTCATATCTTTGCAGCAAATCAATACTACAGCATAGAACATGAAAGCACTCCTCATCAACGGCAGCCCTCACGCCAACGGCTGCACCTTCACCGCCTTGAACATTGTGGCGGAAGAACTACAGAAAAACGGCATAGAGACCGAAATCGTCCATATCGGGAACAAGGACATCCGAGGCTGCATCGCTTGCGGCAAGTGCGCCGAATTGGGGCGTTGTGTGTTCAACGATATGGTGAACGAAGTAGCACCCAAATTTGAGCAGGCCGACGGCCTCGTGGTCGGCTCGCCAGTGTATTAC
>JAEEII010000158.1 GCA_016281295.1 Bacteroidales bacterium | reverse complement strand
GGCCCGCAAGCGTATAGACCAGTACACCAAGACGGCAGGCATTGACTACACCCTCCGTCACACCGAACTTACCGTCTCCATCCACGGAGGCACCATCACGACCTTCAACGACAAAGAGGTCCACAATGTCCTGCTCCGCTCCGGTATCAAGCGCCACGACTTCTCACAGCGTAATCAGGGCCGAGAGTGGTTCGAGTGTAGTGTCGAGACTGCATTGGCTGCCATTCAGGCGGTGAAGGAGGAACGCCAGTCCATCCGTGCAGGAGAAGTAGTCCCCGTTGATGAATCTATCGAATTCCGTCCCGAGCAGAAGGATGCCATTCATAAAACCGTTACCAAGTTCCAGACAGGTGGCAAGTCCATGCTTTGGAACGCCAAGATGCGTTTCGGCAAGACCCTTTCCGCTCTGCAGGTGGTAAAGGAAATGCAATTCCACCGCACCATCATAATCACGCACCGTCCCGTCGTAGACCAGAGCTGGTTCGACGATTTCTACAAGATATTCTCGATAATGGACCCCTACACCTACGGCTCCCGTGAGAAGGGTGAACCTTTCGAGATTCTGGAACGCCTTGCGAAACGCGACCCGGACCAGCACTATGTATACTTCGCCTCAATGCAAGACCTTCGCGGTGCCGAGATGGCAGGTGGCAAGTTCGATAAGAATGCCGCCATCTTCAAGGCCAACTACGATATGCTCATCATTGATGAAGCTCACGAGGGTACGCAGACCGAGCTGGGCCAGAACGTCATCAAACTGCTCACCAAAGAGAACACCCACGTCCTCAACCTCTCAGGCACCCCTTTCAACCTGCTTGACGATTACAGGGAGGATGAAATCTTCACCTGGGACTACGTGATGGAGCAGAAGGCAAAGGCCGAGTGGGATTTGAATCACTTCGGTGACCCGAACCCCTATGCCGGACTGCCTCGTCTGAATATCTTCACCTTTGACCTTGGTAAAGCCCTGGCTGGTTTCGAAGACATCGAGGACTCCGCTTTCAACTTCAAGGAATTCTTCCGTACCTGGACCGGCGACCCCGAGCGTGACCACCGACAGATGCCCGACGGAATGGAAGGTCGATTCATTCACGAAGAGCATGTGCAGTCCTTCCTGGACCTCATCGTCAAGTACGATCCGGAAAGCAACTATCCATATTCCACCGTCGAATTCCGCAACGCCTTCCGCCACACGCTGTGGATGGTACCAGGAGTAAAGGAAGCACGGGCGCTGTCTGCTCTGCTGAAGGCTCATCCCATCTTCGGCCAGTTTGATATTGTCAATGTCGCTGGCGACGGTGACGAGGAAGTGGAGACCGACAATGCCCTCAAGATGGTAGAGAAGGCGATGGGACCGGAGCCGGAAGATACACGCACAATTACCCTGTCCTGCGGCAAACTGACCACAGGTGTCACCGTTCGTCCATGGACCGCCGTGATGATGCTTGCCGGTTCTCATAACACGGATGCGAAAGCCTATATGCAGACCATCTTCCGTGTTCAGAGTCCGTACACGACTAATGATGGCCGACGCAAGGAGAACTGCTACGTCTTTGACTTCGCCCCGGACCGCACTTTGAAGGTGCTGGCTGACACGGCAAAGGTCCAAACCAAGAAGACTGCATCCGAGAGCGACCGTGTCAAACTGGGAGAGTTTCTCAACTTCTGCCCGGTCATTGGCTACAACGGAACCAAGATGGCTACATACAACGTGGAGAATATGCTTGAGCAACTTAAGCGTGCATACATATCCCGTGTTACTCGTAACGGCTGCGATGACCCTCGCTTGTATAATCAGGAGATGCTCAGAAAGCTGGATAAAGACGCCCTTGAAAAGTTCAAAAACCTCCACGCAATCATCGGTGCCACCAAGGCGAATCACACTTCAACTGATGTTGATATGGCAAAGACCGGCCTGACTAATGAACAGTATGAGGAGTTAGAGCGCATCCAGAAGAAACCGAAGAGAGAAAGGACACCCGAGGAGCTGGCGGCATTGGAAGAAGCCAAAGAAAAGAAGAAGAATGCAGACAGCGCCATCTCCATTTTGCGAGGCATCTCCATCCGCCTCCCGCTGTTGATGTATGGCGCTGAACTGAAAGATGAAGGGCAAGACATCACGTTGGAAAATTTTGCCGATCTTATCGACAATCAGTCCTGGGAGGAATTCATGCCTCGTGGTGTAACGAAGGAACTCTTTGCTGAATTCGTTCCTTACTACGATCCTGACATGTTCAGGGCTGTCAGTCGCAACTACCGTGATCTGGTCCGTGTTGCGGACAAACTCTCGCCAACGGAGCGAACCCGGGATGTTGCCCGAATTTTCTCCTACTTCCGTAATCCGGATAAAGAGACCGTGCTGACTCCTTGGCGTGTGGTAAATATGCATATTGGCGACTGTATCGGTGGCCAGGTCTTCTTTGATACGGATATGCAGACAGAAGGGGTAAAACCTCGCTTTGTGGACCACGGAGAAGTGACCCAGAAGGTTTTCAAAGACCCCAATACCCGAATCTTGGAAATCAATTCTAAGACGGGCTTGTATCCGCTTTATATGGCGTACAGCGTCTTTGCCGAGAAACTCCAGGCATATAGGGATAAACATATGCTGGCGATGGATGTACCAGTCGAAACCCAAAATAAGATTTGGGATGAAGTCCTTCGAAACCATATCTTCGTCATCTGCAAAACTGAGATGGCAAAGAGCATCACAAAGAGGACGCTTCGAGGCTTTAGGCAGACAAAGGTCAATGCCAGATACTTCGAAGATCTGATCAATAAAATTACAAATCAGCCGGAACTGTTCATCAGCAAAGTGACAAACGGTATCAATTATTGGAATAATAACGTACTCGAGAACGATATGAAGTTTAACGCTATAGTAGGCAACCCTCCTTATCAGGCTATGACCACGGTTTCTGGTTTTCAGGCAACAGCTATATATCATTTATTTGTAGATGCCGCAATAAAACTGAAGCCGCAATATGTATCAATGATTACCCCCAGCCGGTGGATGACAAAGGGAAGTATGGGTATTAAGGAAGAGTGGACAGATAAATTGATTAATTCGAATCATTTTATCCAAATTGTGGACTTCCAAGATTCCTCAAAATGTTTCTCTGGTGTTGGTATTGGTGGCGGAGTCAGCTTTTTCTTATATAGCGACTCATACAATGGGGAATGTCAATATAGATTATACCAAGGGGATCATGTGTTTAATGACAACATGTATCTAAATGAACTTAGGACCGGAATTGTTATTCGAGATGGTTTTGCCGTTGACATATTGAAGAAGATTATTAGTGTTGAGGGAGAGTTCTTTAAAAAGGATAATTTCTCCGATTTGGTCAGCCCCTTGCACTTGTTTGATAGAGATGTATACTTCGGTTCTAACTGGAAAGGGTTTTCGAAGACGAGGGATGCCGAGCATACTATCAAGTATTATATGAATAAGAGGCTTGATCCGAGTGGTACTGGCTGGGTGAAGCTGTCTCAAGTTCAGAAGGGACACGCCTCAATCCCCGTACACAAAGTCTTAATTCCGAACTCTTACGGAACTGCAGGTGATCCATTTGTAATAGGTACGCCTTTTTATGGAGAGCCAAATAGTGTTTGCTCATTCACATATATCTGCGTAGGTTATGACCCTGAGCGACACAATTTCAGCAAGGAACAGTGTCTCAACATTATCACTTACATGAAGACCCGCTTCTTTAGATATTTAGTTTCCATAAAGAAGAAGACCCAGCATAATCCGAGGGATGTCTTCCAGTTTGTGCCTCTTCAGGATTGGTCACGACCTTGGTCTGATTCAGATTTGTATAGAAAGTATGGGATCTCGAAAGAGGAGATTACGTACATTGAATCTATCATTAAACCGATGGCCCAAGACACACTGTTTGATGCAGACGAACTATTAGACCCCGAATTTGCAACTTTTGACCTCGCTGAATGTGGCGTTTCAGTTGGCGACAGAATTATTTACACACCAACAGGAACAGAATTAACTGTTGCTGAGGGAAATAAAGTAGAGTGCGAAGGAGAGGTATATACGCTTGCTGAGTTTACTGCTAAGTATATGCCTCGCAATAAGAGAAGCGTTTCGGGTGTGTGTCAAGGCCCTAAATACTTCAACTACAAGGGTACGAGTTTGTACGAATACAAAAAGATGTTTGGTAAGTAGAATCATGGACACCATTAAAGCAAAGAGGAAGCGTCAGCGGCAACAGTATGCTGAGCGAGAGCGCGCAGAACGGATCAGATCTTTTCGTTATGTGAGGCTCACTACCCGGGTATTTGACGAGTTCACGATCGACAATCCGCCCTATAAGCTTTGTTCAAGGTGTGCTAAACTGATTTCAAGTGGTTTTCATTACGAAAACAGTTCGATCGGCGAGATATGGCTGTGTGCCTCATGCAACCATAAGGTCAGACATCCGAATGGGAACAAGCCAAGAATCCTTTTTACCCCAATGGGTAACAAACGTTGAGAATAAAGACACCACTAGAAAATAATAGAACCATGCGCAAATTCACATTGATCTTTTTCATCACAGCGCTTGCTCTTGTCGCGTCGTGTAAGGGAAACGACTCCTCGAGAATCATTTCAGAAGCCCCCGTTAAGACTGAAATCCTCGGAATGAAACTATGCGAGAAGTCGAATGAGAAAAGTATTCAAAAGGCCGTGTCCACGGCTACGGACGAAGCCGTACTCATAGATAGTCAAAACAACGATCAGGTGGGGAAAACGGTACGGGTTATCCCTTCTTCTCTTAGTTTTAATTATGGCGGCTATTCCTGGACTTACGTTGACGTGGCCTTGGATGGGGAAGACATGATATCTCAGATAACCTTGGTCGCTTCTTATGAAAGCGTTGAAATGGCCAGGAAGCAATATGAGGCCGTAATCAAATTGTTTACACAGAAATACGGGAAAGGCAATGTCCATCCATCGAATCAGTTGACTTTCTGGACGGACGATACGAACTCCGTGGGGGTTGTCTATGATGAATCGGCTGCAGCCAACGGAAACGACAGGAGTTTTTGCAGCCTGTACTACGTGAATATCGAGTTATTCGACGCGTTGGAAGAGCAAAATGTTCCTGATATCTAATGTCTATGAGAAAAAGGGCGCTCATACCGCTCGACTATGATTACGGAGAAGTGCACTTCGCGTAACAAGTTTAGTTTCTCCGGCTTCTACCAAGGCCATAAATACTTCTCCTTCAACGGAGTAACCCTCTATAAACTCAAAGAGTCCTTCCTCGGGAGTCAAAACTATTAATTATATGGCGAAAAGTTATAACAGTCCCTTCACGGAGCAGGAAGTCAAAGAGCTCGAGTTGGAGTACGCGATGCTGACATCGAGCAAGAACATTGATGTCAGGAATCTCGCAAATCGGATAAAAGGTCAGTATCGGACGGTGCAGCACTTCGTATGGTGCTGCTATCCGTTCCAGAATGAGTATGGCCGCCCTACAAAGAAATACCGCGATCCTAAGACAGGAGAACAGGTATGGATGGCATATAAGAAGCTTTCGGCTTTCGGCTCAGCGAATGCTTTGATTAGGAAATGTGTCTTTTTTGTAATTGATAATAATTTTAAACCCGTAGTTGTTGAGGTGCACCCGGATGGTGAACCGGGCGATAAGAAGGCATCCACCATTCCGCTGTTAACGAAACCTGAGCGCTACACGAAAGTTGAAGAGTCCTATTCTCTCATTCAAGATGTATTTGAAGATTTGCAATCTGTTAGGGATGACGAAGAAGAGGCGTTTAATAACTTGCCCGAGGGGCTTCAGGATAGCGAGCGAGGAGAAACGATGCAAGATGCGATAGACTCTCTCGATGATATTCTGGGAGACGTTGAGGATGCTATGAATAGCCTCGAAGAAGCAGTCCAGAACCTGGAGACCTTTTTGGGCGTAAAACAATTACCCTGGGAAACAATCCAGCTGCAAGATAAAGTCATCCATAAGAATTTCGGGGAAGGCTCTATCATAGAGTTGAATGAGAACAATTGCGTTGTAGGTTTTGGCCAAAAACGAGTGCGATTCCCACTCCCTGATGCGATTGCCGACCATACGCTTAACTTACAATAATAACTTGCTATGAATAATGCTCGCCGTAAAGTTATCAATGATAGTTCCGCAAAAATACAAGCGGCTAAAAGGCTATTGAATCAAGCCATTTCGACTGAAACAGCGGCTCTTCATAACATTCAGAGGCTTGGTGGTAGTCCAGAGAGCTATAAAGCAATACACGATATTGTCTCTTCGCTTAAAGATGCCGCATCCAGTCTCGATAGATCTATAGAGTCCATCAATCAGTTTGACTTTTAATGGGATCGTATGAATGATCTTGAATTAACTGCGCGACGGCTAGCGATAGCCGAGAAGACCTGCAAGGAGATCGAGAAGCACTATATAGAGCTGATTGAATCTGGCTTGGAAAAGGATTCTGCGAAGACTGTCTTGAAGCGAGCTAAAGAAATTCACAAACAGATAACAGGAACCCGAACCGCTGTCTTCAATGTGTATGTCGCCCGTGAAATTCAGGATAAACTACTAAAGCTGGTGAGCCTGTATCTGATTGGTGAAAGATATGTTTTTACCGTGATGGAAGATAAAGACAGAAACGGTAAGAGATTGCTTAAAGACAACTATGGCTATGAGCATCCTGTGGAGCTTCCTGCCGGTTTTATCGTTTACGATGACGTGACCGCAAGGGTTGATGGGTATAGGTATGATAAACCGCAGGGGAGGTATGCTTCACGAGCTTTTCTACTATTACGGGATATCTGTTTGGTAGAAGAAGTGCGTTCTCCAAAGCCCTCGCGAAGTCCTGAAGAATGGTCTGCGGCTGTTGGTGATATGCCTAAACATGTTTGCGGTAAACCCTTTACCTGTGATTGCTGTGGCGGTAATTTCGAGGCACGAAAGGGTGTTAGGGTTGACGGTACGGATGTCTATTTCTGCAATGAATGTAAAAGCCTTGTTTTCAAACCATCTGGGTCTGGATGGAGAAGGCGATTCATTTCTACACCGATGTAAACAATTGATAATTTTTAATGTTATGAGTGATAATAACAAATACCGTTTTAAAGACCTCAACGTCGAAGAGTGTTTTAAGGATTTCTATATAGTCCCGGACTACCAACGGGAATATGTTTGGAGAGCAGAATATGAAGTATCCCAACTCCTGATAGATCTTTATGATGAGTTCTCAACAGATAAAAGCAAAGAGTATTTTATTGGCACTACAGTAGTCTTTGATAATAATGGAGTAAAGGAGTTAATCGACGGTCAGCAACGAACAACTACACTATTCTTAATGTTGTGCGCATTTCGCAACTTATATGCAGCACATGGTCTGTCGACTAAAGTGGCTGACCAGTTACTTCAGAATGTTCGCTTTAACGAAAAGGGGGACGAGATTACCCAATTACATCTTGTTCTTCAATACTCTGACAGCGAATCCATTTTGCAACAGATCGTCAATTGCGATGAGAAGAAGACAATGTCATCTGAAAGTGCGAAAAGGATAAATGAAGCATACGAAATCATTCAGAAGTTCATAGCGTGCAATACTGAAAAAGACCTCGATGAGCTGAAGACGTTCTTTATGTATTTTCTGAGGAAACTGAAGTTCATTCAGATATTGACTCCTGATATCAACGACGCGTTGAAAATCTTTGAGACTATCAATGACCGAGGTGTCGGCCTCAACCCGATGGATCTATTGAAGAATCTCATTTTCCAACAGGTAGACCGCAGTAAATTCGATAAGCTAAAAGACAGGTGGAAGGAATTGGTTAACATACTTGAATCCTCTCAAGAAAGACCGTTACGATTCCTTCGCTATTATATTGTTTCGAACCATCCCAGCCAGGATAATTCATCCAATCCAATCAATAAAGGAGAGAATGTTGTTCGTGAGGACGAAATCTATAAGTGGTTTACTCGGCCTTCGAACATTTACCTGTATTCTACCGATCCATACAAGTTTGTGGAGCATCTCATTGAAAATGCACGTTGTTACGTCAATTTCTCTCACGGTAAAGACCGAGTTGGAAATGACAACATTTACTTGGATAGCATTTCCAAATTAGGTGGTAATGCATTCCGCCAGCATCTAATTCTTCTCCTTACAGCAAGACAGTTCCCTCAGGATATGTTCAATTATCTCTGCAAGTGTATTGAAACATATCTATTTTACTTTCTCTTCACGAAAGAACAAGCTAAGATTTATGAGAAACAATTTGGAAAATGGAATCTGTCTCTTTGTAAAGTCCAGACAATGGACGAATTAAAAACTTGGGTAGCAGAGAATATTAAGCCCGAGATTGATAAGAAGGATACTGAATACAGGATCCGTTTCTTGAACTTCCGCCAAGATGATCTTCAGATGTATAGAGTCCGATATATTTTGGCGAAGATAGCACAGTTTATTGATAATGAAAGAATAGGCGTTGAATCTCACACTTCGTTGATGCATTATATTCGGGCAGGAGTCGAAATTGAACATATTCTTCCATGGACTCCGTTGCCGGGTATGAAGGAGATGATTAAAGATTACGATAATCTTAAAGTTCTCCTAGGTAACCTTACCCTAATAGAGAAGTCTATGAATGGTGCTATTGGTAATAAACCGTTTAAGGAGAAGGTTATAGAGTATGCTAAGTCAAATTTGTATGTTACACGAAGCATAGCTAAGCTTGATGTGGTGGGTACTGACACAGCGATAAATCGCATCAATAAGTTCCTTCGGGCATATGATCATTGGGATGAGAGCACGATTCACGATCGTCAAGAAATGCTATATAATCTCTCACTAGTAATCTGGAATTTAGAGTAGGTCGTACGGTTCAGCTTCTATCCTACGATTTGTTTCCATTGCGCGGAAAGCATTTTTATGAACGCGCTGATACATAAGCCTCTCTTAGATTTGCACCGTGATTCCAATAGGGGATTAAGGCGCAAATCTAAAAGAGGCTTACAACTATCGCGTGGTAAGTAATCGCTCAACGTGTTGATATTCAGCAGTATTGTTTTTTTTTCTCCCTGTTCGGTTCCGCGGTGGAGTACCTCTTTCTGTTGGATGGTATCTCAAATAATGGGTCTAATTAGGTTTCTATACGAGTCCACGCTTCTCGAAGGCAACCCAGAACTCCATTGGATAGTGAATATTTGAGACATTGATTCCTTCTTCCAAATAGTGGGAGATGTGATCAGGTTCATAACCGCCATGTCCGCAGCCGAGGGCGGTAAGCAGGAAAGTCTTTTCCGGATGTGCTTTTGCAAACTCCACAAACGTATGGAAAGAGTCCGCAATCTCCTGAGGTCCAATCCCGTTTCCTACCGTGGGGATCGCGTACGAGCTTCCTTGCAAGCCAGAAGAAACCCCCATCTGTGCGCCAAATTTTTTCAAGGCCAAATAAGCTGCCCCTCCTTTGTGTATGCCTTGGTCATTGCTACCGAAAACAAAGATTTCATTCGGGGCAAGATTCGTCACTTTTTCGGGAG
>JAEEII010000157.1 GCA_016281295.1 Bacteroidales bacterium | reverse complement strand
CATGTAGTCGCGCCCGTCGATGGCGTTGAAGATCTCGCACTGCCGAATGGCCTCGGTCTTGAGGGCAATCAGTTCCTCATCGGCATACGAGTACTCCAAGCCTGCATTGCATTTTTCCAGATTCGTCATGGTAAGTATCCGTGTCTGATGTGTTCACTTGCTTAATCATCAATACTCACAATGGTATATTTCCGCGTCCCAAGTCCAATCTGTTCGGCGTATTCCACCGTATGTGTGCCATGTTTTTTGTTGATGCGCTCTTGCAGTGGCTTGGCGTCGTCGCCCTTGCTGCTGACATGGTTGAACACGAGGTCGAGGCAGGCTTGGTCAAGGGCCACGGGGTCGGTGGAGGCCAAAATGCCGATGTCCTTGAGGCGCGGTGCGGCAGGATGTCCGTCACAGTCGCAGTCCACCGACATGTTGTTCATTACGTTAATGTAGATGATGTCCTTGCCTTCCTGCTTGAAATAGTCGTGCACGGCCTGTGCCGCAGCCGCCATCGACTCAAGGAACGCGTCTTGGTTGGCAATGGTCCAATGCGTCTGGGTTTTACCCGCAGAATGGATGTAGAGTTTCCCAGCACTCGACGCCACACCAATCGACTGGTTCTTAAGCACTCCGCCGAAGCCACCCATTGCATGACCTTTGAAATGAGCAAGGTTGATCATAAAGTCGTAGTTCTGCACATGAGAGCCCACGATATCGTATTTCAAATGCTTGGTGTCCTTGACGGGTAGCTGGATTTCGCCCTCCTCGTCCATGATGTCAACGGTGGCGATATCGTTGTAGCCACGTTCGGCAATGGCCTGACGATGCTTTTCGGTATTACTGCGGTTACCGCCGTAAGCCGTGTTGCATTCCACTAGGGTGCCATTCACCTTCTGCACCAGGTTTTTAATCAACGCTGGACGGAGGTGGTTGCTCTTTTCCGACTCCCCAGTGGAGATTTTCACCGCCACTCGTCCATAAGCTTCCACACCCAAAGCTTCATAGATGCGTACCAGACCTTCCGGACTGATGTCGGTGGTCATATATACAGTGGCAGCCTCACCTTCGGTGGTGGGTGGAGCCGGTTGATGGTTTTGTGCTTTGCAAGAAGCCATTCCTAAAATGCAAACGAGTGCCATGATTGTAGTTGATTTAGTCATTTTATTGTTTTTTATTCCGTTCGCAAAATGTCACATGTACCGTGTCGCCAAAAGTCTTTCCTATTTGTTTTCGGATGTCCTTCCGTACGCCGATGATGAAGCAAGGTGTTCCCATCTTGACGATTTGCCCGTCGTAAGGCACACCGTCGAAGGTGGCATGAACCGCCAGCCGCCCCTTGCCAAAGATTGCCTTAATGTCAAAAGGCACTTCCACGTATGCGGCATCCATTCCCTCGTTTTGGATGATGATGGCGTCAAATTCGCATGGTTCAGCAACGTCCATAAAATTCGTACAATTCGTTTAATTCGCCGAAAAATATTATTTCGCCGTTTTGAGGTTTTTCAGATGCGTCTTCAACAGTTTCACCGCCTGCCCGTATGGACTTGATGTGACACTCACAAAGTAAGCCGCCATGTCGGTGGTGTAGGTGTTTTTGTAGTAGCCTTTGGTGAAGAGTTCCTCTTCGGTGAAGCTCTCGGCGAGACGAAGCATCTGCTCGTGGGTCTCATGCAGCAGACGTTTGGCCTCCTCCACAGGTGTGCTTTGGTGCTTCTCCACCAGCATCTTGTCCATCTCGTGGTAGTTCTTGCGGTATTCGTCGGGAAGATAGTCGCGAGGGTGACCTTCGCGGATGTTGTTCACAAACTCGCGCATCAGCACCTGCCATTCGTGGAGGTGAATCAGAAGGTCTCGAAGACAGCGGTCGTATTGCCAGCGCACCCCGCATTTCTTCGGGTCGGCAGCGAAGTCGAACGGCGCGGAAACCGCTTCTTCGCCCATCTTAGCTATCTGTTCATTCAGTTTGGCATAGCCGTCGGCCATGGCGGTGAGCAACTCTTGTTTGTTGGATGGATTAGGCATGTTGAAAAAGATATATGTGTAGATTGTTGATTACCTTACTGTTACCTTCATAGTCTCAACACCTTTCGATGTTTCCACCTTAATCAAATACACACCAGCACTTTGATGGCTGAAGTCATATTCAAAAGCATCACTATTGGCAGAGCCTTCAAATATTTTTTCTCCAAGGATGTTGAAAACACTGATGTTCTGGATGTTTTCAACCTCGACTTTAATCATTCCATTCGTTGGATTAGGATAAACAGCAGTAACAATGCTGCCAGTTTCCGAAACCGCACTGCAATCCTCAATAAATACATTGAATCCATTCAACCCGTTTGATTCATACCAACTGGAATTTTGATAGGCTTCCACGCATCCGCAAGGAACAATAAGGATGGGATAACCGAATAGTTCAAACGTCAAACCGCCAAAATCGTCACCAAGAACAGGAGGCGTGGTGGCCAAAGAGACCGCTCCCGTAAAGCCGGAGCATCTCCTGAAAGCCTCATCACCAATAAAAGTGACGGACTCACCAATGGTAAGGGTGCCGTCGAAGCCTTGGCAATAGAAAAAAGCACCGGCGTCAATCGTATCTACAGAATTCGGGATGGTCAAATCGCCAGTCAGGTCATAGCAAAACGCGAAGGCATTCTCCCCAATGTAAGTCACAGAATTCGGGATTTCAATAGAGGTCAGGCCTTGGACACCCCTGAAAGCGCAAAATCCGATGGATGTTACCGTGTTGGGAATGATTGTGCTTTTGCATCCTGTAAGCAACTCATTGGTGCTTGTTTCGATGATGGCGTTGCAGTCGTTTCTTGAATCATAAAAACTGTTTTCCGGGTCAACGACGATGCCACTGAAATCACAATATCCAAAAGAGTTTCCACCCAGTGATTGTACGTTACTCGGAATATTTAGTGTGCCCTTCATACCGTCACATGAATTGAATGCATAATCGCCAATTTCAGTGACACCAGTCCCTATGATTAGGTCTCCATCAAAACCAGGACATACCTGGAATGCGCCATAGCCAACAGTCGTCACAGAGTTAGGAATCACCAAATCGCCGGTAAAGCCTTGGCAATAAGCAAAAGCGCTCGCTTCGATGGTGGTTACTGAATTGGGAATGGACAGATTCGTCAAATAGAAGCAATACAAAAACGCGCTTTCGCCAATGGTGGTCACAGCGTAATCATGTCCTCCGTAACTCACCGATTCAGGGATAATCAAATCACCGGTGGCATCATAACCATTGACATGGCCTGTAACCGTTACAGAAACATGATCCTCATTGACACGATAGTTCAAGTCGCCGACTGTGAATTCCGACGGAGTTGAGCCGTAGGTCATGAACAGGCAGGTCGGGTCGTAGTTGGTACCTCCATTATGGAGAGATCCCAACATGGTATAGGCTCCAGTATTGGGGTCAATCTGGTACAAATTGCCAAAAAAGACACCAAACAATTCTCCTGTCAGCATGTCAAAAGACATTTTTAACGGCAAATCAATCGGGCCGATTGTGCTCAATTGTGCATTAGAAAGATTCAATAAACCAAACTCACCCCAAGAACTAATCATATAAGCGGTACCATCCATGTTGATAGCCAAATTGAAGCCATCATGCTCTATCGCGCCATGGTCTTGCATGTTGCTGGGGTTGGCTGGGTCGAAGCTTTTCAGGTGCTCTCCCGTAATGACATAAATCAACCCATCGGCAGGATTGTAGGCCATATCATTGAAATAGGGAACGTCTTCAACCATCAATTCAGGGGTTTCAATACGATTGTTGGTCGCATCAAATCTTGACCTATAAAGGCAATAGCCGAAGATATTAATCACACTCCACACGTAACCATCGGCAAAGGTTGCTGAAGATACTGAGGGAATGTCGTCCGACGCAACAGACACCGATCCGAGATCCTGCATGGTAAAAGTGACATATTTATTCGCTGCCGGGCTGGGAGGCAATATGTATCCGAACCAGTTGGCAGTTGATACAGGTCCCTGCGCTTGAACGAAGCTGACGAACATGAGTAAGAACATAATGAGATAAATATTCTTTTTCATCTTAAAAAGTTTTAAAGTTTAACAGCTGCAAATATACAACAAAACGAAACAATTCCTATCTTTAAGATTTAAGATGTGAACTCCACAATCGCGCTCGCCTCGTTTCCAATGGCTAGCTCGATGACGAAGCCGTTTTCTATCCGAAAAACCACTGGCGTCAAAATACAGCCCATCTTGGCGGCCACACGGTATTCCACACGAAGCTCTTTCACTACAAAATCTTCTGGCAGCAACTCCATCGCCATACGGATATAGTTGGCGTTATTGACGTGGCGGTTATAGTCGATGTCAGCGCGCATCACCTGTATAGGAGGGAAGGCCTCTCCCCCACCCTTTGGCAGCATGATGCGGCGATCTCTGTAGTTCATCTCTAACTGCGGCTCGATGAGCAAAGAGTTGGCCACGTCATCGTCCACGCGCTTCAGTTTGCCGTTGGTTTTATCGACAAAGGCACCCATGCTCCAGGTACGGTAACAGGGCTTGCCTTCGGCATCATAGATGAAAGTGTTACGAAAACCGAACATAGGCTTCATGCCATACACGGAGGTAGTCACCGTCAGTTCTTCTTTGAAACTGGGTACACGCATAATCTCCACTTGTCTTGAAGCAAGTAGTTGCGCCATGTTTTCACGGGCGAAGTAGTCTTTCACTTTAGGCTCACTTTCGAGCCACATTTCGGAACAGTCCTGCATCATCTGAAGGGCGGAAAACAGCTTGAGTTTGCCCTCACTGTCGCAGGTACTGGTGGTTACTTTATAGTTTAGGCTGTACATATCGAAACAGATTACAAAACAAATTTACAAATAGTAATATTTTCCCAAAATTGCAGCAAACCATTTTGCTGGCAAGATTTGTTTCAGAAACACCGAGAGTCGTTGCTCGAAAGAGGATACCACATAACCGTATCGTGGATGCTTCATTCGGATGACTTTGCTGATTTTATGCGCGACCACCTGAGGTTTCAGCCCGCCTGTCTCGTCATGTTCCACCTTGTCAATGGCTTTTTGATAAGCAGGATAGGCCTGAAAAGCTTCGTCATTTGTCGCTTTCTTTCGACTGCCCGTGAAACCTGTGGAGAAGTCGCCAGGGCGAATCACCGTTATGGTTATGCCAAACGGCTTGGTTTCCAAACGAAGAGCCTCGCAATAGCCTTCGATGGCGAACTTGCTGGCCGAATAGAAGCCTTGAAATGGCAACCCCATCAAGCCCCCGATAGAACTGAGAGCGATGATTTTACCTGAGCCTTGTTTTCTCATGTAAGGCAGCACGGCATCAACGCAGTGTACCAAGCCCATGAAGTTGGCATCCATCTGTTCCCTGATTTCATCCTCCGCGGCAAACTCCAAAGGTCCACCGATGCCCATACCGGCATTGTTGATCAACACATCAATACGGCCTTCCGTTTTGATAATTTGTTCCACGGCTTGCTGCACCGCTTTGGCGTCGCGGACATCCAAACGAAGGTATTTTACTTTGGGCAACGGTGTGACCTCACGACGTACTGTCCCGTAAACGACATGACCTGCTTGCGAAAGCAACTGGGCGGTTTCCAAACCAAACCCCGAGGATATCCCTGTGATGAATATGACCATTATGCAATGACTTGAGCTTCTTTAAACGCTTTGGTGATTTTGTCCAATGCCTCATCCACCTGCTCGAAAGTATGCGTGGCCATCAAGGCAAAACGGATTAAAGCATCGTTTTCGGGCACGGCAGGTGCGATGACAGGAGTGACAAAAACACCATCATCCAACAACCTGTTACAGAGCCAAAAAGCCTTTTCCGAACTCCTAACAAAGAGTGGTATAATCGGTGTCTCACTTTTCCCGGTGTCGAAGCCACGCTCCTTGAACTGTTTTCGGGCATAGTTGCTCAAATCCCAAAGGTGCTGTATGCGCTCGGACTCTTCCAGCATAATGTCGATGGCTTTGCTGACCGATGCCACATTGGCGGGTGGCATGCTGGCACTGAATATCAGCGAACGCGCATTGTGTTTCAAGTAATTAATGGTGTCGAAATCAGAAGCGATGAAACCGCCCAACGACCCAAACGACTTGGAGAAGGTGCCCATGATAAGATCCACCTTGTCGGTAAGACCAAAATGGTCTGCAGTGCCTCTCCCCTGATGGCCGAGGACTCCCAAAGCATGGGCGTCATCAATCATGATGTCGGCATCGTATTGCTCAGCCAAGGCGACCATTTCAGGCAATGGGACGATGTCACCTTCCATCGAGAAGATACCATCGGTAACAATCAACTTGACAGAGTCGGGGTTGCACAGCTTCAGCTTGGCCTCCAAACTGTTCATATCATTGTGGTTGTACTTCCAGACCTTGCCAAACGAAAGACGGCTGCCCTCAATGATTGAGGCATGGTCATAACTGTCCAGGAGCAGATAATCATTGCGACCACAAAGTGCGGAAACAACGCCCAGATTCACTTGAAAGCCTGTGCTGAAACATACAGCTGCCTCTTTGCCGACCAGTGCAGATAGCTTTTCCTCCAAGGCGACGTGGATATCGAGTGTGCCATTGAGGAAGCGTGATCCTGAGCAACTGGTGCCATATTTCTTGATGGCCTCGATGGCGGCTTCCTTTAGCCGAGGGTCGTTGGCCAAGCCAAGATAGCTGTTGGATCCGAACATCAGCACGTCCTTGCCATTGATTCTCACCACTGTGCTTTGTTCCGACTCGATGGGTTTATAATAAGGGTAAATCCCTTTTGATTGTGCCTCCTGCGGAGCAGTATATCTTGCACAGCTTTTCCTCAATCTGCTAGTCTTCATATTTTTTATAAAAGCATTTTCACCATGCAAAAATAGTCAAAATTTAAGAGAGTTGTTTGCAAAAAATACTTGCTTTTTGCATGGCCCTATGGAATACAGAAAGATTATGGTTGGGTTGTCAGAAGAATAGAGTTTTTTTAAAAATTTTTCACACTACTTCCATGGTATTGTCTTCATTAATGCGTCTGATGGTGGCGAGGGCATGATACGTTATATGGTGGTCGCGCAAGAACTGGCCGCCACCTGCGAAGCCTTTTTCCACCAGAAAACCCATACCCACAATCCGGGCACCCGACTGACGACATAGGTGAATGACACTGCCCGAGGCGTGTCCTTCGGCAAGGAAGTCATCGATAAACAGGATGTGGTCATCGGCAGTCAAGAAACGTTTGTCGATGCACACCGTGGTGTTATCGCCTCGCGTGAACGACCAAACCCAAGACTTCCAAGACTCGTCCACGGTTTTTGGAACTTTCTTTTTGATAAAGACCACAGGCAAGTCCATGAGATAGCTGTTATTTATTTTACAACCATCTTTTGGGGATGTAGTCGCCGCCGGCGCCTTGGTTCAAGTCTTGGTTGACGAAGGTCCAGCTTTGGTTTTGGTATTGGGTTTTCAGGGCGTTTGTTTCGGCTTATGTTCCGCCGATGACCATCACATCGGTGACGAAGTTGTCGGCCATCGCATGAGAGGCAATCGCAATAAGGATGGGGAGGATGAGTATGATTTTTTTCATGATGCCAAAGTTTTATGATGGGCAAAAATACAGAAAAAACAGAATTAAAAAACAGAATTACAAGCCAGATGTATAAAAAAATCCCGCCATCGCTGAGGGGATTCTGGGTTGGGACTTCGGCAAAGGTACTTTTTTTGCCTACATGGACAATAATTCCAGAGCTTATCAGTTATTTTAAGGTAAATAGCCATGATTGACTTTTTCCGAAAATATGTTTCTGTCGTAGTACTCACTCTGATGGGGCTGTTCCTTCTTGACCTTACCAGCACGGCCCAAGAGGATTTGTATGTCATGGAACAAACTGAAATCCTTTCCAATATGTCGTTTGATGGCGATGAATTTGACGAAGATGAGGATTCGGATTTCGTGCTCAATGGTCCATCGGATGGTTTGCAATGTAGATATGACTTTTGCCCAGTTACATCCCTAGGCGAAGAACAAAATGAAAATAAGTGTTCAGCGGCGTTGCGCCTTGGACAGATAAGGCGTTATGCCCCAAGGAAAAGCCTGGCTGACTGCCACAACTATATCATTACGAAAAACATAAAAGATGGTGCGGACAATGTTACGGACCATCTTTTTTTATCCCATAATTCATTTATTACCAACTAAAATCTAACTAAAATGAAGAAATTAGCATTATTTGCAGCATTCATTGCACTGTCTATCTCAGTGTCATCATGCACCAAAGAAACACCCACTGGAGACAACAACAGTAACAACAACCAATGGGAGGTTGAAGGAAACGGTACTGCGGTCAACACGACTGAAATCGACACGGCCATCGTCTTGTTTGTCAACACACATTTCCCCGAAACAAGCATTCTCAGCTGTAACCAAACTGAACATTATTATAGAGTGATTTTAAGCGACAATACGAAGGTGTATTTTAACCAGGCATTTGAATGGGTTGAAGTAAACTGCGAGCATTCATACATCTATGATACTGTGCCTGAAACGCTTGTACCCGAACAGATCGCAGCCTATCTTACCGCCAACTATCCCAATCAACACATTGATGAAATCGAAAGGGAAAACAATGGCTGGGAGGTTGAACTCAGCAATGATGTTGAACTTAAGTTTGATGCCAACTTCAACGTCATCAACAATGGCGGAAATGGAGGCGGAAACAATACTGAATACCCTGATATCAACACTTTTGTAAACACTTATTTCTCTCAAACTAAAATCCTTAGCATCAAAGCGGAAGACGACGAATACGAAGTGAAACTTGCTGATGGTACTGAGATTTCTTTCAATCTCAACTTTGAATGGACCCATATCGACTGTGAAAAGGCCTCCATTTACAGTGCCGTACCCACAGAACTCGTTCCCGATCAGATTACTGCCTATGTAAACACGAACTTCCCAAACCAACAGATCGAACAAATTGAGAAAGAGAATTATGGTTGGGAGATTGAACTCAAGAATGGACAGGAAATCAAGTTCGACACCAACTTCAATGTCATTGGAAACGGTGGCGGAACTCCTTCTGGCCATGGGGAGATCAACGCTTTTGTTGAGACTTATTTCCCTCAAGTTGGCATAGTCAAGGTTGAGGTGGATGAAAATGAATATGATGTGAAACTGACCGACGGCACAGAAATCACCTTCAACTTCGCCTTCGAATGGAAAAGCATTGACTGCGATGAATCGAATGTTTATGGCATCGTTCCTACTGAACTCGTTCCCGAACAGATTACTGCTTACGTTATCACCAATTACCCCAAACAACATATTGATAAAATCGAGAAAAGAGCAAACGGTTGGGAAATTGAGTTAAGCAACGGTGTTGAAATTGAATTTGACAGCTACTTCAACGTGACCCATATTGACAACAAATAAACAGTCCGTTTCTTTTTTCATAACGAAAGCGGTCGGTGAGTCATCATTGGCCGCTTTCAAAAACTTGTGCCTATGCTCATTTTTATCGCAATTTTAACCCTAATCGCAGGCATCGGGGTGTTTTTGGTAGCCTGCAAGATGTTGAGTACCAGTCTTG
>JAEEII010000156.1 GCA_016281295.1 Bacteroidales bacterium | reverse complement strand
GTTTGACACATAGCGCCATATATAAAACAGGTCTGGACATGCACAACTCCAATGCCAGTTGAACCATCCGGCACATAAAACTGCACAGAAAAACCATACCTCATCATGGCTTTTTTCATCGTTATCTTTCACCGGGAAAGAGAAGGATGAGGAAACGGGGTATGGCTACTTCGGCGCCCGCTATATGGACCACGAGCTTTTAACTTCATTTCTCTCGATTGACAGATACGCAAGTAAATATCCATCTATTTCTCCGTATGCCTATTGTGCTTGGAACCCGATAAAATTAATCGATCCAACGGGGGACACATGTAAATATGCGAGCAAAGCGGCAGAGAACTACATTCTGCAACTGTTAGATTCAGAGAATGATAATTACTCGAAAGAATTCTCTGATGTTTTTCAGGATCTTAAGAAAGATAGTTATACCTATATTTTTGAAATTTGGAATGGGAGTGAATCTAGCGATGGGGATTTTAGCCCTCAGGATAATAATAAGACTGCCATAATTAAATTTACCAGTGGAGAAACTAGAAGTACTCAGAGTGAAATTTTGGGCATGAGTGAGTTTAAATATCTATTTGAGGAAACCTACCATGCGTGGAAATATATGCAAAATGATCATCGCAATGTTCCATCATGTTACTCAGAGGCACTGGCATGGAAATTTTCCGCCTTAGCTCCAGGAACAAAACTCTTTAGCCCCACGCATAGATGTTTGACTGTAATGGGATATATCTATAATATGGAGGCACATCTTTTAGCATGGGAATTTAAATACGGCTTCATGGATAAAAATTACCCCCAATCCCCCCTGTATCCTAAATTGCCAGTGTTCCCTGATAATTGTTTTAGAAAAAATATAGGGTATCCAGAATGGAAATAAATGCTAGTGTCAGATGAGAAAGTTTTTTTATATAATACCGCTATTGCTTACTGCGTTTGTGTTTTTAGAATCTTGTATTTGCAGTACTACAAATACAAAATCCAGTTTCACTTCATTATCTATACCAATTAATGTTATTTGGTCGGAAACCAGTTATATCGATCCTCCTTTACTATATTATATGGGGGAAGCGAATCCGTACAGAAAAAAAGTTTGTTTTTTAAGCCACTCTTTTCGTGACGAGACATATTATTTCCGTGTCGTAAGTGGTGACGATTCTATTTCTTTTACGATTCCTAAATACTATATTGGGTCGAATGTGGATTCGGTTAATGTAATGATAGATTGGGCAGCTGACAGGTCAAGTATTTTTATTGTTCATGGATGTACTTGGGCAATGCACGGTAAATGGTTCTGCCGGGGGAGTAGACCCATGAATGATTTTTGTGGTATTACGGCAACAAAACCCGTTCACGTAGCGGTTTTCGTGTTAAGTAAGTTGGGTGAACCAAACAACGAAAAAAACATTTATGAGTTCATTCAAGAAAATCAAATAAAACGATTGGATTCTATTATTCAATCGTTACCTGAACCATAAGATTGTGACCGTTTTGAAGGATGAAATGAGAGTTCTGGACCAATACACCAATATTGGCCATTAAATGGGACTGGGAAATGCGATTGGAGACTAGTATCTGTTACAACGGAAAAGAATGATTGATTGAACCAACTTGCACATAAAACCGAATGGGTAAACCGCACAAAAACCATGCGGTTTTACCCCATTGCTTTCACCGGCAAAGAGAAGGATGAGGAAACGGGGTATGGCTACTTCGGTGCGAGGTACATGGACCACGAGTTGATGACCATGTGGTTGAGTGTCGACCCGCTGGCCCCCTGCTACCCCCCTTTCCAACCCCTAAAAAATATTTTTGCCATTCCAAAAAACATTCGTATCTTTGCATTCTGAAAGAATAAAGAAGAATAAAAGAAAATAAAGAAGAATAAAAGAAAATAAAGGGGCGATGAAGAAGACTGACAAGATGAATCCACATACCTTTTTTCAGCCCACGTTCGGGAACCGTCCTGACCAGTATATTGGCCGTGACGGCGAGATAGAGCAGTTTATGGAAGGCTTGCAGGAACCGATAGGAAGCCGCAACCGATGCACACTATTCCTTGGACAAAGGGGTATGGGCAAGACGGCTCTGTTGCTGGAACTAAGTGACCGGGCGACGAAGGCTGGGTATGTGGTGGCACGTGTGACTGCTCATGAAGGAATGCCCAAAGCCATCATTGAGCAGTTACAATTGAATGGCTCGCAATACTTCAAGGAAGAGAAACGGAAGATGACGGGAATGACTGCAGGCGTGCTAGGGTTCTCGTTGGGTCTTACTTTTTCCGAGGCAGCTGAGCGGCAGTACGGGTTCCGGTCGAAAATGTCGCTACTTTGCGACAAACTTGCGGAGAAGGGCAAGGGTGCTCTGATTCTGATTGACGAGGTACGTACATCGGCTGCCATGCGTGAGGTGGCATCGGCCTACCAGGAGTTGGTGGGCGACGGAAAGAACGTGGCCATCGCGATGGCGGGTCTGCCGCATGCTGTTTCCAGTGTCTTGAACGACAGCGTGCTGACATTTCTGAATCGTGCCTGCAAGGTAGAGTTGGGGCTGATTTCAACCAACCTGATCAGGGCTTACTATGAGCGGTCGTTCAGGTCAATCGGTATCAAGATTCCGGATGAGATGCTGGATCGGGCAACTCTTGCCACCAGAGGTTTCCCATATTTGATGCAATTGATTGGCTATTATGTAATACAATATACTCCGGAAGGAGGAAATGTCGATGCCGCTATCATGGATAAAGCAGAGAAAGCAGCCATGGGTGATATGGAGGATAACGTCTTCAAACCGATATTGTCGCCACTGTCGGATAACGACAAGATTTTTTTGAAAGCTTTGGCACAAATAGGAGGCACCGTGACCACAGCCAAATTGCAGGCGGCTTTGGGGAGGAGGGGGCCGGCGATACAGCCCTATCGCAAGCGTTTGCTTGATGCCGGAGTCATAGAGGCACCCCGCCGAGGCGAGTTGGTGTTTGCCGTCCCCTACTTGGCGGAGTATTTGCTTGATTAGTATTATGCAGCGAAGAAAGACGACTGGAATGCTGAAAAGGCAGAAGCCGGTCAGCCTGCATTCACCACGGCGGCGATGGCGGTGACGATGAGGATCAGGGCCGAAGCCACCATCCAGCGGCGGGGCCGCAGTTTGACATGCTGGCGGCCATACATGATGCCGAGATAGGAGAGCAGGAATACCGCCACCAGCATGGGCCACAGGGCGCCGTGCAGATGAGTGGCCAGCGAAGCCACGAAACCGGCTCCCAGGCCCAGCAAAAAGCCGTTGATGCCCGCGGCCACGGTGAAGAGCAGCACCCGCAGCATGCCGGCATTGAGGTCGAAGGAGGCGGGCTTGGTCTTGCGTCCCATATAAGGCCACAGCATCTTGGCGGCCACGAAGAGGGACATTCCCAGGAAGATAAAGGCATTGGGGCGTGCAAAAGCCTCGGGGTCGCCGGGCAACTCGAAACGGAGCATATTGCCCAGCGAGATGCCCACACAGAACAGGGCCGCCTGGACAACGGCCATAGTGAGCGAGATGAGGAGTCCCGACGACAGCGGCACCGGGGCGGCGTCGGCACAACGCTGCATCAGCAGCATGAAGCTGATTCCAAGCGCAATGGCTATGACAATAAAGGATACTATAGACATGATTGTATGGATTTCGTAAGTTGGATGAATTCGTCAACAGAAAGTTGTTCGGCACGTTTGCCAAGGAAAGATTCGTCGACAGCCTCGATGGGCAGGCCCGCCGAGCGGAGGGCGTTGCGGAGGGTCTTGCGGCGCTGGTTGAAGCCCGCCTTGACCACCTGGACGAACAGCTTCTCGTCACATTCCAAGGATGTTACACTATTGCGCGTAAGGCGTATGACGGCCGATTTGACCTTGGGCGGGGGATTGAAGACGTGCTCGTGGACCGTGAAGAGGTACTCGATGTCATAGAATGCTGATAGCAAGACCGATAGGATGCCGTAGGTTTTGCTTCCCGGGCCTGCGGCCACACGCTCGGCCACCTCCTTCTGGAACATGCCCACCACCTCGACAGCCTGATTCCTGCACTCGAAGACACGGAAGAGTATCTGCGACGAGATATTGTAGGGGAAGTTGCCTATGACGGCGAAAGTATCATGGAACAAGGCGTTTAGGTCCAGTTTCAGGAAATCGCCCTCGATGACATCCAGCGAGGGGTAGTGCTCGTGGAGCCAGGCCACCGACTCGCGGTCGATTTCGACCACATGGAAGTTGAGTTCCTGTTTCCCAATGAGATACTTGGTCAGCACACCCATGCCGGGACCTATCTCTATGACATTGGAAGAGCGGCCGGAGAGACTGTCGACGATGCGTTGAGCGATGCTCTCGTCGGTGAGAAAATGCTGACCGAGGAACTTTTTAGCTTTTACTTCATTCATCTTGCTTTCAATGCGTTATATCGTTTTCGAGCGCGGTCGGAATAGAGCGAGGAGGGATAGTCGAGAAGGAGTTTTTCATAGCATTCGAGGGCTGTGGCAGGGTTTTCGAGACGGTCCTCGTTGAGTTCGGCACGTAGCATAAGGGCATCGTCGGCCGTGATGTCGTAGGGGTAGAAGTCGACAAGACGTTGCAGAAGCGAGTCGGCTTCGACGTAACGCGCTTGTTTTATGCGTATTTGCGCCTTTCGCATGAGAATCTCGTCGAAGAGAGGATGAGAAAGAACGGCACGTGAAATGGCATCGAAACCATTCCAAGCCGAATCAAGCTGATTGCGATAGAGAAGGAGTTCGGCATCGGCAAAGAGTTCCAGCATACCATAAGTGCTGTCATCTTCCATGTTATCAGAGATTAAGAGTGAGAGTTCCATTGCATCGTTGGCCACCAACTTCGATGTGGAGGAACGTAGCACCTTGAGTTGTGAATTAGCCCATTCGAAATCGTGGTTGAAATAGGATAGTTTGGCGTTTTTGAACTTGGCTTGAGCGCCGAGAACATCGTTCTTATTAGCCTTCTCGACCTGCATATAGAGCAGCGAGGCGTCCCATACCGAGCCGGCAAAGAGCAGAAGATCACCCAATTCGAGTTTCACTTCGTCGCGGACAGCGGGTTTAAGCCGAGGTATTTCGAGCACGTCGTCAAGCATGCTGACAGCCACCTGTGCATCGCCTCCATGATAGGCCATGAGCGTGGCATAGTTGCGCATGAGCGGCACAGTGCGCTCGTTTTTCCCGAGCTCGGCAATGGCCTCCTCGTAGCGTTGCCGGAGGCGTTGAAAATCCTTGTTATCAATGGAATAATTGTGGTTGATACGTGCGAACTCCACCTCAAGCTCGCCCACACGACTATCGAAATAATGAGGATGCTCTTTGCCCTTGCGCTGCAGAAGGCGGTAGGCTTCGGCAGCGACATCGTAAGACTCGTTCTGATAGGATATCCTGGCCACCCGGAGCAATTGGTCACCCCCTTTGTCGGGGAAACGGGCATCGACAGCCTGAGCCTGCACGAGGGCAAACTCAAAGTCCTTCTGCTGGATGGAGAACCAAATCATCATTTCGAGGTATGTCTGATTGTCCGGATGTTCGCGAACACGCTGTACAAGAGCTTCTTTTACGCCATTAGCCAAACGGTCGTCGGGAGCCTCAAGCATGGCTTTCTGCATGCTGATCTGAACCGAAGGCATAATCCCGGGTGAATTGTCAAGGAGGTCGAAATACTCTTGTGTCATGGCAGCATAATCGCCCATGGTCTGATAAACACCTATCAACTCGTTGAAATATAGTTGTTTATTACGTGTCTTGGCACGTGCCGTACGGTAAGTCTGGATTGCATAGTCGGGACGTCCAATATTGACAAAAGCCATAGCCAAATCAGGCACTACGGAAAGGTCGGCAGAAATGGCATCAATGGCACGATCAAAGTACTTTTCGGCTTTCTTGACCTGTTTCTGGGTGAGATAGGCATTACCCAGGTCAACATACAGGGGAAGCTCCTTAGGGTAGTTTTTCAAGCGTTTTTCGGCCAATTTGGCAGCTTCCTTAAACTCGCCAAGTTGGAGATAGGTGGCATAAAGGCGCTGATAGTAATATTTGTTTGTAGTGCGCTTATAAAGAGACTCATAGAGCTGTTCAGCCTGCTGAAACTCACCATTGTCGAAATAATAGGCAGCCATCTGCTCCTGCGACTGTTGGGCAGAGGCAGAAGATGTAGGAGAGAGCATCAGTGCCATGAGACTCAATACCAGGATGTTGCCTAATCGTTTCATACAAAAAAACCGGAATCATACGTTCCGGTCCTCGTTTTTGGTTGGTGACCCAGCTGGGGCTCGAACCCAGGACCCCAACATTAAAAGTGTTGTGCTCTACCTGCTGAGCTACTGAGTCTAAAACAATTACAGACAAAGCCTGTAATCGGTTTTGTGACCCAGCTGGGGCTCGAACCCAGGACCCCAACATTAAAAGTGTTGTGCTCTACCTACTGAGCTACTGAGTCAATCAAAACATAGGCTATCGCCCACGATTTGAGGGTGCAAAAGTACAACTTTTTTACAAAAGGACAAAATATTTTCTGAAAGAGACCTGATTTTTTGTTACAATATAATGATTTATAGCATTATAAAGCATGATTAAAAATAACTGGATTACACATAAAACCATGAGAAAAAAGTCATTTTGAGAGTATAGGAAAGCATTTTTCGGCATAAAAAAGAACCTAATAAAAGAAAATTTTGCCAAATAAAATTTAAATTGTATATTTGTAGAATCCAAAGCACATTGCATATTTAATATAAAACAATGAAAACCATGGATTTAACCATTGAATTAAAGAAAGGTTTGGGAGCCATAGCCTTTGGAATGCCGGTAGAAGAGGTAGTGAGGTTGATGGGAATAGCTGACGAGGTGGAAAACATCGACAATGCTGCCGATGAAAGTACCACGGTGCTGCGTTACAACGACCTGGGATTGACGCTTTTCTGTGAAGGAGAAAACCCCACGTTGGCTTGTATTGACATTTCCAATGAAGACTGCACCCTTTTCGGAGCACACGTGTTCGACATGGATGAACGCGAATTGGTGTCGCTGATGGTGAAGAACGGCATTACCGAACAGGATGTTGACGAAGAAGACTGGGGAGAGCGCCGCGTGACCTTCAACGAAGGCAACATTGACTTTTACTTCGATAAGGGGGAGCTGGTATCCATCATTTTAGGCGCATGACACCTATTTTCAGCACAGCCTATCTGCCTCCCATAGCGTATGTTGCGACACTGTTGCAACACCCCAAGACGCTGATTGAGACAAAGGAAACGTTCCCAAAACAGACCTACCGCAACCGGACGGAAATCATGACTGCCGGAGGAGTGAGAACACTATCGGTACCTGTGCTTCGCAACAACCATTCGCGTACAGAAGAAGTAGGCATTGACTACAAAGAGCGCTGGAACATCATCCATCTGCGCACGCTGACAGCCGCTTACAGCGCATCACCCTATTATCTTTATTACAAAGATGGACTTGAAGCACTATTGATGAAACGCTATGACAAACTGGTAGACCTGAACGAGGCAATACTGAAATGGATACTCCTGTTGCTCAAAACGAACTGTTTACTACAAAAGACAGATGACTACCAAAAGGAGTATGCGTTAGATTATCGCAACACATTTTCTCCAAAAGCACCCTACCCTACCGATCATTTCACGCCATACTATCAAGTCTTTAACGATCGAATACCATTTGTTCCCAATCTCAGCATTCTCGACTTGCTGATGAATCTAGGGCCAGAGGCAAAAGATTACCTAAATACATTATGAAAGTAAAAGGTTTTTTCATACTATTGTTGCTTCTCCACCTACAATTGCGAGCACAATACATTCCTAATGTGCTCTTTATCGGTAACAGCTATACCGAAGTAAACAACCTTCCCCAAATGGTATCAGACATCGCCACTAATATGGGTGACCAAATGACCTACAGCACAAACACTCCCGGTGGATGCACTTTCATGCAGCATTGCAACAACCAATCCATGTCGATGATCCGAGAGGGAATCTGGGACATTGTGGTGCTACAGGAACAAAGTCAACTGCCTTCGTTTCCACAATGGCAAGTAGAACAGCAATGCTTCCCTTACGCGAAACGACTTGTGGATTCCATATATGCAAACAATCCTTGTGCCGAGCCAATGTTCTACATGACCTGGGGGCGCAAGAATGGTGATGAAAGCAACGCCAACGAATTCCCGGTGCTTGGCACATATGAGGGCATGGACAGCATGTTGTGCGAGCGCTATACCTATATGGCAGAAGCCAACGAATCAAGCTTGTGCCCCGTAGGACGGGTATGGAGATACATCCGCAGCAACCATCACGGAATTGAATTATATGCCTCCGACGGCAGCCATCCATCAATAGCCGGAACATATGCCGCCGCATGTGCATTCTACGTAATGTTTTTTCATCGAGACCCAAATAATATCACCTTTAACTCCTCTCTCGACGACACAACAGCACGGATAATCCGAACTGTTGTAAAAAGGATAGTATATGAAAACCTCACTCATTGGCAACGCCCTCAACCCCAAGCCAGACTCTCTGTCGAAATTGACAATTATACCGCATTCTTTACCAATACATCCAACAATACCGATAGTATAACCTGTGATTTTGGCGATGGCGCCACGCTCTCCCTCGACGCCACAGAACAACATTTTAGTCACACCTATGCCGACAGTGGAATTTACCAGGCGAGGCTTGTTGCATATCATCGATGCATGAGCGACACAACCCTATTGGACGTCGAAATCCGACAAATCCCAAGCAACATCAATAGCATCCACACCATTATTCCAGTGAAAGTCTACCCAAACCCAACGACATCAATCCTCAAGGTAGACGTCCCCACAATGCAGCATTTCGAGATGAATGACCTCCACGGATGCACGTTAATTACTGGCAACACCGACCAAATTGATATTGGAAACCTTCCCGCAGGAATCTATATACTTCAAATCCACACCACAAATGGAACCACGTCACAAACCGTTATCAAACGACCCTGACGTAAAAAAAAAGAAAGCCCCGTTGTTTCGTGTGAAACAACGGGGCTTTCTCATTTATTATCTGGCAAATACAAGTAACAAAACAGAAACGTCTGCAGGGGAAACGCCACTAATGCGGGAGGCCTGTCCAATCGTGACCGGACGATACCTATTTAGTTTCTCCCGACATTCGTAACTGAGAGCCGTAAGGGTAAAATAATCATAATTGGCAGGCAGTGGGATATCCTCGAACTTCAATATTCGATTAGCCACTTCCTGTTC
>JAEEII010000155.1 GCA_016281295.1 Bacteroidales bacterium | reverse complement strand
TTTCCTGCATTAGCAGCTCATCTTCACGGAGTTAAGTTCCGCTATTGGGACAATGTCGAACACGAAGCCACCTTCATGCACTTGCTCATCGGCCGTCAGTCGATAGGCAAAGGTTCGATCAAGAAGCCCATCGAGTTCATCATGGAGGACATTCGTCAGCGTGACATTCCCAATCGTCAGCGTGAAGCGGAATGGAAGCAGAAGAACCCCAACGCCAAGCAGAAGAAGGACCCGCGCCCTACCGACATCTGCATCCAGATGCTGATCGACAACCTCACGGATGCCGTCTTCAACCAGCGCATCGTCGATGCCAACAACAACGGCGAACGCTACATCTACACCATCGTGGATGAGGTCGAGGCACTGAAGAAGGTCACTTCGCGCGGCAACGTCGATGAGGTGGGCCTCCTGATACGCAAGGCATTCGACAACTCGCTGGCAGGTCAGGAACGCGTGGGTGCCGATTCGGTGAGCGGCATTGCTCCGCTTCGCTGGAACTTCAACGCATCGACCACGCCGCCCAATGCCCGCAAGTTCTTCTTCAAGATGGTGAACGACGGCACAATAAGCCGCCTCGACACCTCGACCATCATCCTCAATGAAGACAACGACGATGTGGCTCCCATCATGGGCATCTACGACAACAAGTTTGCTGAAGAGCTGAAACCCTACATCGACCGACTGGAGGCCGCCAACGGGCTCATCGAATGTCCGCAGGCAAAGAAGCTTTCGCTCGAGATGAAAGATGACAACCATGAAATGGCACGCTTCTATGGATCGGAAGCCTACAAGGTCTTGTCCTATCGCGCCAACGTAATCGCCTGGCTCAAGGGAATGGTGCTCTACGTGGCTAATGGCTACGTCTGGAACAAGGCGATTGCCGACTTCGTGGAATGGTCGCAACGTTACAGCCTTTGGTGCAAGATGCTCTACTTCGGCCAGCAGCTCGAAAAGGAACTTCGCGAGGAGAAGGAGATGCAGCAGCAGTCGGGTCCACAGAACCTGTTGAACCTCCTGCCCGACGAGTTCTCGCGCGAACAGTACCAGCAGATGCGCCAAAGCCATGGCCTCACCGGAAACGGCGACAGCACCCTACGCTCGTGGGTACATCGCAAGTACCTCGTCTTCGACGAAACATCGGGCACCTACTTGAAGACCGATGAATACAAACGCAAATTCGGTGGTAACACCTGATTCTACAAAAGTAACGCCCGGGCATCAAAATAGATGTTCGGGCGCGAATATTTTAATCTACTGATCACTTCCGTCTTTTACTCATTTCCTCCGAAGTAAAGAAAGAGGCAGTATTGTTCTCATGATTGTAAACGATATAGCCTTTGAGGAAGGTACTAAAAACTGATAGCTCCTTCACAGTCCCGCGATAGAGCAGGAAGTTGCAAATATCAGTCGGTGTAATGTATGGATTATTCCTCAAATGCGAATGAGTTAATGTCTCAGCGTCATTGGGTTGTGGCAAAAACGAACGATGGTATCTTCTAAACGCAGTGATATTGCAATCGTTGTCAAAGTCAAAACTGAAATCATTGCCGAAAGGAATAATGCCTGCACGATTCAAACCTTGCAACATATACATGCGGGTGGTATTGGCATCGATGCGGATGAAGTCGAAGTTGGGGTTGCCATAGTCAGGGTTGTAACGTAGGCTGTCGCCATATTGTTGAAAGGCATTATTGAGCATAAGTCCTTTCTTTTCAATCAATGCTATTTCATTCTCCGAAATGGGACGCTTTTCGTAGGAGATGGTCTGCCTTTTGCTATTCTTGTCATATCGGAATTCGAAAATACAATTATTCACTTCCTTGTCGGTGAAAACAACACTCCACGAATCGGCCGTGGGTTGCCAAACAATGTTACGTCCTATTTGATCAATACTGTAATGAGCCAAAATGGAGTCGGTCGCTACCCAATTGACATACTCGGCCAGGAATAGGTTATATCCTTCGGCACAGATGCTGTCGAGAACGTCGGCAATCGCCCCAGATTCCTGAGCCGACTCATTTCTCGAAGTCTGATTGTCATTCGAGAATGATGACATACCGAGAATTATGACCATGGACAAGACCAGTGACTTGATGGTAGTATAAGATTTCATAATATTATTTTTGTATGGTTTAACGAGGCAAAGATATAAAAATATGCTGTACAAACAAAATTTTGGATAGTATTTTTCAAAACAAAGATATATTTTTTGTTGAAACCGAATGTGAACTATCGCTTCCGCTTTCTATTTTATCATAAAAAACAACAGGTATGACCGAAGCCATACCTGATTGTAATAAAGATGTAGGATAATTACTTAATCATCACGCGTCGGCCCTGGTGCAGATAGATGCCACGAGCGGTGGGCTTTTCGTCGAGGCGACGGCCATCGAGGGTGTACCAGTAGTCGATAAGCTCGTTGGTCGGAGCGACGATCGTCTGGATGCCCTGCGGATCATCGTTGAAGTCGATATTGATGGCACGGATATTCTTCGCGCCACTTCCATCGCCTGCAGTAATGCCCTTCTTCAGCTGGAAGTAGGCGTGATAGGGATTAATGGTGATGTCATGGCCTTCGGCGGGATAATAGAGCGTGTTGTTTGCGCCAAGGTAAAGCGAAGTATAGTCTCCGCCTTCAAGCTTGATATCCTTGTAACTGCCAATGTAATCGACATATTCGGTCACGGCAGGTTTCTCTTCGCCTTTGACGACAACACCTTCGAAGGTCGGGTCATAATCCTTATCTTCATTGTCGACTTCCCACTTCATGATATAGGGCACACCAGCTTCGAGGGAAGTAAGTTTTCCGCTTGTAAACGTCAGCGACAAAGCGCCATCTTTGAAATCTGAACTTTCGAGCGTCTTGACAATAGCACCAGCGAGAGGAGTTTCTTCTATGTC
Organism: Bacteroidales bacterium; assembly: GCA_016281295.1. The sequence goes on along the minus strand of JAEEII010000155.1, from coordinate 2,524 downwards.
GGCGACGTCGAATGGCAGGCAGATGGTGTTCCAGGAATTGTCCTTCCAGAAGGTGGTGCCTGCAAGCTGGAAGTCGGTGGTTGCATAGACACCTGAGATGGAGAAGATGGCTGTACTTTTGCCCGAGGTGCGAGAGAAGCTTACGCTTTCGACTTCTTTCGTGGCATCGGTCGAGATGCCAATTTCGAAGATACTGAAATGGTTGTTGGTAGAAAGATTACCATTCAAATCCATTCGACCAAGGCCGCTGACGACAATAGTTGCTCCTGTATTGACCCAATCCGGCAAGTAGAAATTAACAGACGAAGACGATGATCCATCCGAGTAGTTGACGGTGACATCAACGTTACTAGCTCCATCGGCGCTCGTACCTGTCACATAGAGCTTCTTCAACTTGGCAGGGGATTTGAGGGTAAGCTTACCACTTTTGACGTTGTTACTTTGCTTCATCATGAGCGCATTGTTGAGCGCATTGTTGCCAGCAACATTGATGTAGTATTTGGCATTTGCACTCGAATAGAGGCCATCATTATCGCAAACGGCGCCTTCCTCACTAACAGTAGTAGTGTAATATACCCAATGAGCATTATCGATGCCTGCATCAGAACCCGTAGTGACAGTACGATTGATATTGTTGCGGTCTTCGCAGATTACATCCATATTGTAGCCATCAGCGATGGTAAGAGGCACAGCAGGGCCAGAGGGATCTTCGGGCTCAGTGCTTTGAATGAACCAACTTGCATCCATCCAGGAAAGGCGAGTCGTGGTAAAGTCTTTAACATTTTCGATTTCGCTTGTCCAGGAGTTGAAATGATAGTTCCAAGCTTTGTTGTCACGACCGAAAGCACCTTGATTTAGAAGACTTTGGAGGGAATCGCAGATGGAGTTGACACGAGCATCAGAGTAGCTGGTTTTACGACGCTTGGTGTAGCGTTCCTTGAGCTGCTGAACGTAGGTGTTGTCATTCATCAGCTTATACCAGTAGAACGGAATAAGCTGGGCATCATTGTTGTTGCCATAAACCATTATGTCGTTCGCTGTGTAGCGCCAAATTTCGCTTCTTGGTGAATAATAGTTAATGCTACTAAGTCCATAAGCAATATTGAAATCCCAAAGCGCTAACTTCCACTTGTCGTTGCCTCCAGTGGCTTGTGCATGTGTTTGGCTATATTTCCACATCGGTGTGCTGAGACGATAGCCATCAATGTTGTTGCTTACCTCCTGGGCAATCTCATAATCGATGAACGAAGTGATATCGATGTAGTTGGGATAATCGCTGGTGTAGTTGCTTGTACGGAAGGACTCTTCCATCTGATCGATGGCTGTATGAACTGCTTGTCTAGCAACTTCGCCATAATTTTCTTCAGTAAAATCCTCTTCTTCAGGATGCTTATATTGATAAGTTATATCTTTATTAGTAAGTTCCGTACCATTGGTATAAACAGGATGGTATTTCGAGGTATAATGAGGTTCATAACCGCCTGTACTGGTTGTTGGACGGTCAATTTCCACTTGGAAGTCACCCGTTGTATCATCAATTGAATATTTTTTACCATCAGCATCCTTTGCTTCACCATAGTCCCAAAGATTGAGACGACTTTCACCCTTTGTGGCACGTTCGCTGAGGATATAGACACCGTAGTATTTGCCATTGAAGACAAGTTCACAATAGCGCATCTGAGGTGCAAATACAGAACCACCTTGAGCCATCACCATAGTAAGGATGTCACGCATGTAGCTTATGTCCTGCCACGGAGCAAGGAGTGCCCAGTCGTTGTCTTCGCCCATACCAAGAAGAGAGAGTTTCTTTTTGTCTCCATTTTCGTCAGTAGCGCTTTTCTTTAGAGTCTTTATTGAAATTGGTTTCTTTGTTTGAGAGGATGTTCCTCCGAAAGAAGTGTTGCCACGCCATTTGAGAGCGATAGGGTTATCGCACTCGATATTCTGATTTGGATAAGCTTCTGTATCGACATAATTAGTCATAGGATTGCCATTCTCATCTACATTATTGATAACAACCATATGACCAAAAACACGAGTTTCACGATTCAACTGATTAGGAGTCGTGATTTTGACAATCGGCAAATTAGACTCGGTGAAAGAAACGGTGTTAATAGGCGGATAGTTACTTTGAGCAAGTGACTGCCCATAAGCCTGTGTAAACAGCGTCGGTGCCGCAATCAGCATCGTAGCAAGAAGACGAGTAAAAAATTTTTTCATTGTAGTATATTAAGATTAGTAAATTGTCAAAACTCTAAATTCAAGTGGTGGTAAAATAACAACCACTTAATAGCAAAAATCGGTGCAAATATACATTTATTTATAAAAACATCCAAATTTTCGTCCATAATTTTTGTAATTAAGTATAATTTTTTCGACTTATTGTAATTTTCTAATTAAAATTATTCTATAAAATGAATTCCTGAATTGGTCGGTTTTCTAATTTGAAATAAAATTTCAGAAAATACAAGGAACTGTCTACATTACCAACCTGTGAGCTTTGTTAAATCAGCTGATATTTATT
>JAEEII010000154.1 GCA_016281295.1 Bacteroidales bacterium | reverse complement strand
ACCCAATCCAACTGCCAACGACAGCCAATTGTCATCAGAGGCTTGGAATGAGCCTTTCATCAGAACTGTTTCAGGGCTTTCCCCTAATACGACATACCATGTTCGGGCTTTTGCCTTGCGTGGTTTGGAGTATTATTATGGTGAAGATAAGTATTTCACTACGCTTTCTGATGGCGGAGGTGGTGGTGGAGGCGGTGGTACAATGCCAACGTTACCAAGTGTTTATACATTGTATGTGGATGTTGTTACCTCAAACTCAGTGCAAGGAGGAGGAAATGTAACGAACGATGGCGGTGCAACAGTAACCGAACGGGGGCTCTGTTGGAGCGTTTCATCCAATCCTACCATTAATGACAACCACATGAGCAGTGGAGGAGGAACAGGAGAGTTTTGGCTATCCATTACTGGTTTGACCGCAAACACGACTTATCATGTCAAAGCCTATGCCACCAATAGTGTTGGAACAAGTTATGGCAATGAAGTGTTGTTTACTACAACATCCTCCGTTTCTTGGCCAGATGGTGTGTTACCAGGCGTTTTCTCTGTAAGTGCCACGAAGAAAGTGCACTTTTCACAGGGGAATCTGCAATTCATTGGAAGTGCTGCAACGCCTTATTGGAAGTTTGCGGACAACCAATGGGAGTTTTTGGGCGAAGGACAATCCGATGATTCTCGGTATATTGATAGGGATCTTTTCTTTTGGGGTTCTAGTAATTATAATCATGGGGCGGTTTGTTATCACCCTTGGTCTAAACCTGAAGGCCATGATTGTAGAGCTTATGGTATTGAGACATGTAATCTATATGACAAAACAGGAAAGGCTGATTGGGGTTACAATGCAATTAGCAATGGAGGTAATCAAGAGAATATGGGATGGCGCACGTTAACATATTTAGAATGGAGCTATATACTCAATGATAGAATTACTAATTCGGGCTTACGGTATGTAACTGCTCAAGTGAATGGCATTAATGGTCTAATTATTTTGCCTGATGATTGGATTAGCTCTTATTGTGTATTGAATAATGCTAATAACAATGTCGTTTCCTTTGATAGTAACGTGATTCCTGTTAAAGAATGGAGGGAACGTTTGGAATCTCATGGTGCTGTTTTTTTGCCTGCCGCAGGAGTTCGTCATGGCGCAAGTCATGTGTATAATGAAGAAGGATTATATTGGTCTTCGTCTTTTAGGAGATCAACGACCTATCTTGATGCAGCATATAGTATATGTTTTGTTTCTAATTTCTATGTTGAAATACAGCATACACATAATCGATTTCACGGTTTGTCCGTCCGTCTCGTCAAAGATTACCAATAATTCATGTTGGCAAGAACCACATATATAAAAAATACAATCCGGAATGAAAATTAATCAAGTTCAAAGGAAACGAAAGGGAAACAGGTCATGAACAAAAAATCGGTATTATTTCTAATCTTTATGTGTGTCAGTTTTGTAACAATGGCACAAGATGTAATTGTTAAAAAAGACAAATCTGAAATTCAGGCTCTTATACTTCGCGTGGATGAACAAAACATTGAGTACAAAAAATGGAACAATCAAAGTGGACCTACTTTTGTTATCTCTTTGGGTTCTGTTGCTTTTGTCAAATTTGCCAATGGGGAAATGGAACGGTTTGGCAACGTACAACAAAACAATCAGCAAAATGATTATCAAGATAAACACCAACCAATGCAACAACAAACGGATAACAACAACGAAGTAACCGAGGCTATTTTGCGCTCTCAAATAGCTAATCAAAAAGGGAAACTAGAGCATACAATCAGAGCAGGTGCAATAATCACTACAATAGCTGCAATTGGAACTGGTGCTGGAGTGGCCATTCCAGCGGATAATGTGTGGCTTGGTGCTGGAATTGCGGGAGGAATGATGATTATTGGAATCGTAATCACTAGATCTTTGGCAGGGTCATATCAAAGTGCCATTTGGGAATTGGAACAGCAGTTGAAGAATGTAAGTAGTAAAAGCAGTTTGTCTCTTGCTCCTGTGATTATGAAAGATAAAGGAAGCGGGAATTGTGGCACTGGATGTATGCTCTTATATAGCTTTTGAATGAATTAAAAACACTGTAAATCAAATAATCATGAAAAGAATACTCAAAATTTGGATGATGACTGTACTTGTTGTCTCCACGATGTTTCTAACCTCTTGTGAATTTATGCTTGGTATGGCTGAAGGTATGGCTGCGGGAATGGCAGGATATGGCAGTTATAATTACGGCTATGCGCCTGGTATGTATACACCAAGTTATGGGGGGACGACAATCCCGTCTTACCAACAACAGTCGATTCAGACACAGATTCAAGGCACGGCCAATTTCAATCAACAGATGAACCAGGTGATGCAGAACAATATGAACGCCATTTCCAATATGCCTGCTCCAACAACTGCTCCGATAATAGTACCTCAAACTACAACATCAACAAGTGGTTCATCATCAAATAGCAACAACAGTACTCACCAAGTCAAAAAGCCACATGCCGATTATAAAGATTGCCATATTTGCCACGGAAGCGGTGTTTGTAGCACTTGTGGCGGTAAAGGCTGGTACAACAATCCATACGGTACGGGAAGAGTAGAATGCTCAAATTGCAGTAAAACGGGAAAATGCCGAACTTGCAATGGAACAGGCAAAGTGCTTGGGCCAACTAAATGGGATTGAATCTGTCAAAATGATGTAAAACCCGTAAAATGTATAAAAGTGAAGTTGTTGTCTCCCGTTGGATAAAGGGTTTCATCAACTTCACTTTACGTTTATTGTCGCAGCTATCCGCTGCTTTTGGTAAACCACTTATCAAAGTAGTGGAGTAAAATCTATCCCACCACGATATTGACAATCTTCTTCGGCACGTAAATGACCTTGCGCACTTGCTTGCCTTCAATCCACTTGGCGGCTTCGGGGGCGGCGAGCACGGCGGCTTGAACCTCGTCGGCGGTCATCGTGACGGGCAGCTCCATGTTGAAGCGCATCTTGCCGTTGAAGCTGACGGGATAGTTGAAGCTGTTTTCCACGGTCTTGCTCTCGTCGTAAACGGGGAAGGTGGCTTTCACTACGGAGTCATCATGGCCTAACAAGTGCCAGAGCTCTTCGGCGATGTGCGGAGCGTAAGGTGAAATCATCACGCAAAGCGGCTCAAGGATCTCACGCTTGTTGCACTTGAGGTCGGTGAGCTCGTTGACGCCGATCATGAAGGCAGAGACGACGGTGTTGAACGAGATGCTCTCAATGCCGTCTTCCTCTTTCTTGATGAGCTTGTGCAGACATTTCAGTTCAGCTGCGGTGGCAGGCTCGTCGCTGACGTGGAACTCGTTATTCTCGTCGGTGTAGAGTTTCCAGAACTTGCGTAGGAAGCGGAAGGTGCCTTCGATGCCTTGGGTGTCCCAGGGCTTGGACTGCTCCAACGGGCCGAGGAACATCTCGTAGAGACGGAGCGTGTCGGCGCCGTATTTCTCCACGATGTCATCGGGGTTCTGCACGTTATACATCGACTTTGACATCTTCTCGACTTCGGAACCGCACACATAGATGTCGTTGCCATCCTTGTCCTTCTCCTTGATGAAGTGGGCGTTGTGGAGGTCGTCGCGCCATTGGCGGCAAGCCGGTATGTCAAGGATGTCGTTGTGTACCATGTTGATATCCACATGAATCGGGTCGCTGAACTGCTCACGGTCAGGGATGTTTTTGGATACGAAGATGGGGCCACACTTGTACTCTTCGCCGTCAACAAAGGTCGGGACTTCCTTCCCAGCAATCAAGTCTTTGATTTTCTGTTCAACGATATGGGTTCCAGACCTGTAATCATTCAAAACGTCGATGTTAGGCACCAAAAGCAGTTTGTAGCCTTTCGATGCCGCGTATTCTTCCCAAGGCTCGGCTACCTTTTCGAGGTTGCCCATACGGTTAATCTCGATGAGGATGCCTTTTTCGGGGCAGAAGAAGTCGAATCGACGACGACCGTCCTTGTAATCTCTTACGAATTCCACGCCCAAACGCTTGTCCTTGATGATGTTCCAGACGTCATATTCGCATAGCTTCTCCAAGTTGACACGATAGGCGAAGCTGGAACGGCCTTGGATCATGCCTTGGTTGATCATCCTTTGGAAAGGCTCGTCCTTGCACGCTAATCCGATGTCATACAAGAACTTGCACCAGAAGCGGCTGTAGATGAGGTGGCCGGTGGCGTGTTCGGCGCCGCCGATATACAGATCTACGTTCTGCCAATAGTCGTTGGCCTCGCGGCTGAAATATTCCTTGTCGTTGTGCGGATCCTGATAGCGGAAGTAATAACCGCTCGATCCGGCAAAGCCGGGCATGGTGTTGGTCTCGATGGGATAACCATCTTCGGTGACCCAGTTCTTGGCGCGTGCCAAAGGCGGCTCTCCTGTCTCAGTGGGCTTGTATTCGTCGATGGAAGGCAGCTCCAATGGAAGCTTCGACTCGTCCATGGCGTAAGGCATGCCATCCTTGTAGTAAATCGGGAAAGGCTCGCCCCAGTAGCGTTGGCGGCTAAAGATGGCGTCGCGAAGACGGTAGTTGGTCTTTCCTGTTCCGACCCCTAACTTTTCTAGTTCCTGAATCATGCGCTCGATGGCTTTCTTTACAGGGAGACCATTGAGGAAGCCTGAGTTGACCAGCTCGCCGTCTTTGGCATCAAAGCTTTCGTCCCATGTGGAAGGGTCAGTGGCTTCAGTGCCAGGTTTTTTCACCACTTGGATAATGGGTAAGTTGAAGTGCTTGGCGAAGGCAAAGTCGCGGCTGTCGTGGGCAGACACTGCCATGATGGCGCCCGTGCCATAGCCCATGAGCACATAGTCGGCGATCCAAATGGGGAGCTTGGCTCCAGTGATGGGGTTGATGCCGTATGCACCCGTGAAGGCACCACTCACCTTGCGGACCTCGGCCATGCGCTCGCGTTCGCTGCGGTTCTTGGTGCGGGTGATGTATTCCTCCACCTCGGTGCGTTGCGCCTCGGTGGTGATTTCCGAAACCAACTCGTGTTCTGGAGCCAACACCATGAAAGTAGTGCCGAACAAAGTATCAGCTCTTGTGGTAAATACCTCTAAGTCAATATTTTTCCCTTCAACTTTGAAAATCACAGAAGCACCCATGGATTTGCCGATCCAGTTGCGCTGCACTTCTTTTACGGATTCGCTCCATTCCACGGTTTCAAGACCGGTAAGCAGACGCTCAGCGTAAGCGGTGATGCGGAGCAGCCATTGTTTCATCGACTTGCGCACCACGGGATAGCCACCACGTACAGAGAGACCATCCACCACCTCATCATTGGCAAGTACGGTACCAAGTTCAGGACACCAGTTCACCATCGCTTCGGCTTGGAAGGCAAGGCGATAGTTCATCAGCACTTCCTGTTGCTCCTTCTCGCTCATGGACTTCCACTCGGTGGCGGTGAAGCTCAGTGGCTTGCTCTCAGCCACGTTGAGACCTTCTGTTCCTTTTTCCTCGAAACGGGCAATCAGCTTGCTGATGGGCTGAGCCTTCTGGCAGCCGTTGCAGTAATACGAGTTAAACAACTGGAGGAAAGTCCATTGCGTCCACTTGTAGTAGCTTGGTTCACAAGTGCGCACCTCACGATCCCAGTCGTAGCTGAACCCGATCTTGTCCATCTGCTCACGATAACGGTTGATGTTCTTCTCGGTGGTCACCGCTGGATGCGTGCCTGTTTGGATGGCATACTGCTCAGCAGGCAGTCCGTAGGCGTCGTAGCCCATGGGATGAAGCACGTTGAAGCCTTTCAGACGTTTGTAACGACTGTAAATATCCGAGGCGATATAGCCCAAAGGATGCCCCACATGAAGTCCCGCCCCTGAAGGATAGGGGAACATGTCCAACACATAAAATTTGGGCTTATTGTGGTCTATATCAACCTTATATACTTTCTGGTCGCGCCAATACTGCTGCCATTTTTTCTCAATCTCGGTAAAGTTATAATCCATAGAGCTTGTGATTTTGTCGAAAACAAACTGCAAAAATACATATTTTTAGTAACTTTGCGCTATAAAAATTCGACAAATGAACCTCTACACGAATAAGAAACGTTGGAAATGGGCCCTCGCCATGGTGGCACTCCTCATCGTGGGCGCCTCGTTGTGGTACACCAACCACCTGGTTCGTTCGGTCACCGAACAGGAGATTAACCAGGTGAAGATGTGGGCCGCCGCCATGGAGCAACATGCGGGCATGATGAAATCTACCGAGGAGTTTTTCGCCAAAGTCAGCGAACAGGAACAGATGCGGGTGAACTTGCTTGCACAAGCTTATCGTGAAGTCCTCGACTTTGAGAACGATGCGAACACTGGCATCTACCTCGAAATCATCAAGAACAACATTAGCATCCCTTTGGTCATCACCGATGATCAAGGGAATATCATGTTCTCTAATAACCTTCCTGAAAATCAAAAAGATAAAAAGCAATTCGATGCCGAGATGAAACAGGCATACTCCAAATTTAAACCCATCAAGATTAACCCTGGGTTTGGACAAATTCAGTGGCTTTATTACAATGAGTCGTTGATATACACGGAGCTGAAAGCGGTGCTGGAGGATATGATCGACCATTTCCTTTCAGAAATCACCCTCAATTCGGTGGGAGCCCCAGTCATCATCACCAACGAGGAAGGCACGAAGATCCTTAGCTATGGTAACCTCGACTCCACCTTGATGCAGAATGCGGATTATGTGGAGAAACAGCTGGCTGCGATGCAGTCTGAAAACGACCCTTTGGAAATCGACTTCATGAATACGGGTAAGGCTAAGATTTTTTATCGCACCTCCGACCTTATCGAGCAGATGAAGTATTTCCCCATCTTGCAGTTCATTGTCATCGCCCTCTACCTTCTGATCGCTTATTTGCTTTTCAGCTGGGCGCGTCGTTCGGAGCAGAATCAGGTGTGGGCGGGTATGGCCAAGGAGACAGCGCATCAGCTGGGAACCCCTATCTCTTCTCTCATGGGCTGGATTGAGTTGCTGAGGATGCAGGAGGAGCCTTTTGTGGGCACCGAGGAGATGCAGAAAGACATCGAACGCTTGCAAATCGTGACAGACCGCTTCTCGAAAATCGGTTCTGTTCCGGTGCTGGAACCTACCGATATCATCCCGGTGATTAAGGACACGATGGATTATCTACAGAAACGTTTCTCCAAGAAGTTCGAGTTCGACATCCAGCTGCCCATGGATTCTTTGACCTTGCCTTTGGTGCCTTCATTGTTCCGTTGGGTGTTGGAGAACTTGACCAAAAACGCTGTGGATGCTATGGGCGACCACGGCAAGATTACTTTGGAACTGACAGATAGTCCTGACGAGATCTTCATTGATTTGAGCGACACGGGCAAGGGCATCTCGAAATCACAGATCAAGCAGGTGTTCAACCCAGGCTATACCAGCAAGAAACGCGGCTGGGGTTTGGGCCTCTCCTTGGCAAAACGCATCATCGAAGAGTATCACAAAGGCAAGATCTTCGTGAAATCCTCAGTGGTGGGACAAGGAACCACGTTCCGAATCATCCTCAGGAAAGGCTAACTCTTTTCTGATTTTCGCTTCATGTCGGCCTTTGATGATGACATGATGGTTTCCGATGGAATGTTTTAGCAGATAGGGTTTTAAGTTGACATTTAAGGTGATTTGTGTTCGGCAGAAATGGTTGCTGTAGGGAACTTCCACAGCTTGGGCTTCGGTCACGAAATAGCGCTCTAATCGCGGTCCGCCCCATTTGAAGATGGTGTAATCGGTCAACGGCAAAACACCTTGGATGGCCACGCCGATACCAGATTCAAAATGGGAACGCAGGGTGATGTCATCGCACATCTTAAGCGGTACGGTGCAGTGGGCGAACATGGAGCTGGTGTCGGTGAGCTGTGAAGGATTGGCCATGAAGGCCTCTTCGCCGCAAATGCGTTTGACAAGTAGCATGCTCATCAGCGTTTGCATGTCGCCCTCGCAGCCAGCCACGATACCTTCGTCGTTGAGCAGGGCGAGTGCCAGGCAGCTTGTGGTGCCGCAGGTCTTCACGATGTCGAAACACCGGATTGTCATGGCGTTGAGTCGTTCCTCCTCACATATTTTTTTGATGGCGAGGTAGGTTCTGGCGGCCTCCACCATGTCGGCGCAAGAGGGTTCAATGGTGTCGATGGAACGTTTCACGATGGTTTGCGCTACCTTCACTGCTTCGGTTTGCGGAATGGCCTGGATGCCGTCGATGAGGCGTTGTAAGTCGATGTCGATGGTCTCCACTCCGAAATGATGGAACAGATAATCACGGTCCACGTCGCTGGCGATGAGCCAATCGGAGGGTTTGCCGAACAAGCCGATGCGTTGTCCCTGTAGAGACGATGTGCATATCGTCTCCTCCTTCGCTATGGCGGCAATGATGTCGTTATTCGTTCCATGGACAATTCGTCCCTCCATGCCTTGTCCTTCCAGCCAGGTGAGGATTTCCAAAGCGGCGGCTAAGGAATTGTTCCTGCCATCTGCAATCAATGTCGTGTTTTTTCCCGACCAAACCCGTTTGAACAGGTTTTCCACCCCGCCGGTGGCAATCATCACGGCGTCAGGGGGAACCTGTAGAGACGCAAAATTTTGCGTCTCTACATTTTCATCCCCAATGATTTGTATGTCGGCGTGGCATTCGTTTTCCAGCCGTTGAATCAGCTCGGCGTACTCAGCACGGACGAATTCATCGGTTTGGAAAGAGGATCGAAGGATGATGATTTTCATAGAAAAAATGCCATTAATGTCTCACTACAAAGCGCATTGTTTTGCCATCTTCGGTCTTAATGACATACACTCCGTTTTCGTATCGCGTGGTGGCGATATTCAGTTCGTTGTTTTCCGTATGGAATTCATCGATCATTTGGCCGAGGGTGTTATAGACCCGTACGGTACCGAGGTTTTCGCCTTTCAAGGTCACGAAGTCGTTGGCAGGGTTGGGTCGAAGTGTCATTGTCTGGTTTTCAGTAACTTGCACGCCAGAGGTCCAGTCAAAGGCAGTAACCAATTGGACGGTCTCGAGGGTGTTTTCAAAAGAAAGGATT
>JAEEII010000002.1 GCA_016281295.1 Bacteroidales bacterium | reverse complement strand
TTGATTTTTTTCGAGCTTATTTGAGAGGGATTTTTGAGGATGATTTTTCTGTTGAGCGAACGACGATAGCGGGCTATCGGAGCGAGCGAAACAAAAAATCAGACCAAAAAGACCCTCAAAGAAGCCGAAAAAGAAAAAAAAACTTTAAACAAAAAATCAAAACAGCTTCTTAGCATTGAAGACATCAGAACCGTCATCAACAAAAGGGATGGTAAGATGATGACCTTGGTGAATACCGCCTATGACATTATGCACCTGTCAATGGGATATGATGGAATTTTGGAGAAAGATGTTTGTTCCAAAGGCTTTCAAATCGCCAATGAGATCATTAATCGATGCGGGAAACTAACGAAGAATGGCTATTAGACCACCTGGGGTGCAGGAGCGGCTTCTTCTTTGTCATCGGAAAATGAAGCGTTTTTCACCGCCTCCTTGACGAGGTCGAAACCCTGATACACGTAGGGTACCGCCTCCTCTACGTATGGGTAGAGCAACGACTCCTTCTTGGCATCGTCTTTGACTACCCCCTTGAGATTCATTACGTTGAGGAGCATCACCAACAAACTGCATATCAACAATCCTTTGGCAAGACCAATCAAAAATCCGCCTAACTTGTCGATGAATCCCAGATTCAGATTCTTGATTAGATTCGACACGATACGACCTAACACATTGACCAGCAAGGCAACAACCAAAAAGGTGACGATGAAAGCAATCAAATTGAGGTATTTAGGGTTGATCTCCACATAATGCACCAACTTGTCCGCCGTGAAGTCGGAGAAATGAAACGCTCCGTAAAGTCCCAAACCGAGACCCAACAGCGTGGTAACCTCGATGATGATGCCCTTTCGCCAGCCGCCAATGCCGAATACGACTAACAAGACGGCGATGATGATGTCTAAGTAGTTCATAGTTGAGAGTTTATTCGGAATAATAGAGAATCATGCGTTCGATAGCGCGTTCGCAGACCGGACAGAACACATGACCTTTGAAAGTCTTCATTAAACAATCCATTTTGGGACTGTAAACGCCTTCGGCTTCATAGCCGCCGCCTTCAAAGACACCAATGGCGTTTTCGTATTTTGGTTCACGAGGGGTTGGCACTGGGGTCTTCTTGTCGAGCATGTCCTTCCATTTGTGGTCGAATTCAACTAATGTGGTGATGTTGGGTTCCCAAGGCTCAAGGTCGTTGTTATACATGTCGCCGTAGGTGTCGTCATCATAATACTCGTCGGCAAGGCCGGCAAAGCCATGGCCGAACTCATGGACGATGATGTCACCAGAGAAGCTGTTGGAAGCTGCTGAGGAACAGTAGAAATTATAAATACCGCCACCGCCATATTTCTGGCTGTTGATGAGGATATAAATCTGGTCGTAAGGCACTTGTCCGGCAAGGTCACGGATGTCGCGGTTGTCAGTGCTCATGCAGTAACGCTCCGAGTCAAAGGTCCAGTAACTGAATCGCATCACGGTGTTTTTATAAACCCTGACACCAGGTTCGGTGCATCCTGACTCGGCAGAAGGAGCCATCACACCTCGGATATTAAAACTGGTCTTGTAACGGTCGTAAGGCGCATAGTCGAAGAGACTTTTGACGAAGAAGTTACAGTCTTTGACGAACTTGCCCATCTCGGCTTCGGTATAGCCTTCGGGGAGGATAACGATGTCAACCGCCTTGGTGATGTCGTTGTTGCCAATCCAAGCGTCATACACGGGCAACTTGAGGTCGTCTGCAGTGCGGATGAAATAGTCGTTAGGCGACACCGACAGACGTAAGCCTTCGATGAGACGGCCTTCCCAGTCCTTGCGGTAAAGAACTACTTCGACATTCTTTTTCGGAAAAGGCACGATGACCGACTCCTCGAAGGTCTTGGTGACTTGCGTAGCCTCAGTGGTGGTCTGCCACTCACCGTAGAGGTTCTGGTAGCCTTTGGAAAATAGCAGATGGTCGGTGCCAGGCTCAAAGACCTTCACAATATAGTTGCCAAACTCAAGGTCGTCTATAAGATTGACTTTGGAACCGCTCCAGTAGGGTTCACGAATCAGCTCTCTGAGGGCGAAGTTTGTGTTCTTATCATTACCAGTAAGGGTGTAATCGACACGTAATGAGGCACTTTCAAACCAGGTGTCGAACTGAGCCCATGCCATAACAGGCATAAAAACTAATAGCAAAAAAATGTGTTTTTTCATAAAAAATGTATCTCTCTAAAATTTTTACTTCTCACTACTATGTAATTTCTTCTTCAAAAAGTCATCAGCTTCTTCCACTCCATGTTCCCGGGCTTTGGTGAGGAGGAGTTTGGAATAAACGGTATCTTGCTTGACTCCTTGGCCATAATAATACAGGACACCCAGACGGTATTGCGCATTGGGGACTCCTTTCTCCACGGCTTGAGTGTAGTATTCAACCGCTTTATCGAGGTCTTTCTCTACGCCGAGGCCGCCTAAGTATGCGTCACCCATCTGGCTGAGAGCGAAGCCGTTGCCTTTGTCGGCGGCTTTTTTCCACCAATGAGCCGCTTGTTTGTAGTCTTTCTTGGTTCCGAAACCTGTATAATAACAGTTGCCAAGGCAAAGCATGGAGTTCTCATCCTCGTGTTCCGCTCCTTTGGTGAACCATTCCGCGGACTTTTTGGGGTCAACGGGTACTCCTTTGCCGAGACGATAGAGACCGCCGATGGCCCCAAAGGCGTTTTTCTGGTCTTGGTCAGCGGCTTTTTGATACCACTCAAGCGCTTTGGAGAAGTCGCGTTTCACTCCCCAGCCCTGCTCATAACAAGTGCCATAATGGAACATCGCGTTTTTATCGCCATTCTCCGCCAACGACCGTATGGTGTCAATCTGTTTGGCAGAACGCTCCCCAAAGGTGAGTGTCTCTTGGTTTTGCTTGAAGAGCTGTGAGAAGTCGATGGGCTTGCCAGGCTCTAATTTGAGGGGGTTCTGTGGGGAACCAAGAGGAGCGGTGGTGTCTCTTACAAAGCCTTGCGCCGTGGTGTCGCTTGAAGTGGGTGAAGTGGTGAGGTCACCCGCATCATGAGCCGTCGCTGGTTTCATGGTGTCTTGCTGATAGGTCGAGGCGGTTTGTTGACTGACGGGCTTCGCCTGCTGGTTTTGTGTGTGATGACAAGCCATCAAAAGCAATGCGGTGAGCGGAATAAAAAGCAGTTTTTTCATGACGAAAATGTTTATGCAGGCAAAAGTACATTAATTTTTGCTAATTTAGCCCCTCGAACAACAACAATGATTATGACAAACTACTATTCTATCGGCATCGACATCGGTGGAACAAACACCGACATCGGGTTGGTCAGTCCCGACGGCCGTTGTATCGCAAGAAAGAACCTGGCCACCAGCCAATATAACGACGCTGAGATCTATGTGCGTGACATCTGCGCAAAGATTCAGGAGATGATGGAAGAAGAACGGGTGAAGACCATTGATGGTATCGGCATTGCGGCTCCGGCAGGCAACTACTACACCGGTTGCATTGAGAATGCCACTAACTTGAATTTCAAGGGTATCATCGACCTTCCTAAGCTTTTTCATCAGCATCTTGACGTGCCAGTGACGGTATCTAACGATGCCAACGCGGCGGCATACGGAGAGCTGGTGTATGGCGGAGCAAAAGGCATGAAACACTTCATCACCTTCACCTTGGGAACGGGTGTGGGCAGTGGCATCGTGGTGGACGGTAAATTGGTTCATGGCAAGACCGGTGGCGCGGGCGAGCTCGGTCACGCCATCTTGATTCCGGGAGGCAGACCTTGCGGTTGCGGCAGATGCGGCTGTCTGGAGACCTACACCTCTGCCACGGGCATCCGTCGTACCGCTTTGGAGCTGCTGGAACAGCGTCCTGAATATGACGGTCCTCTTGCGAAAGTCCCCAAGGAGGAACTTACCAGCAAACATGTGGGTGATGCTGCCAAAGCTGGTGAACCTTTGGCCTTGGAGGTCTTCGAGAAGACGGGCGAATGGTTGGGCATTGCCTTAGCCAACGCCGTGGCATTCAGCGGCCCTGAAGCCATCTTCCTCATGGGCGGTCCTGTGAAAGCTGGCGAAGTTTTGATGCGTCCCGTCAAAGAGTCGTTCAAGAAAAACCTATGCTTCGTTTATGACGGTAGCGTGGAGGTGTTAGTGTCGAAACTCCCTGACAACGACGCAGCCATCCTGGGCGCAGCAGCGCTCACGAAGAGTTGATAATTTAGAATTTAGAATTTAGAGGGAGCTACCCCGTTAGGGGTTTAACCTCGGTAGGCCCAGGGTAGAACGCTCCCCCTCTCCACAGTGGAGAGGGGGTCGGGGGGTGAGGTTAGTTTTTCCGAAGTCTCATACATCTATCAATAATGGCGTTGGCAATACGGAATCCTTCATCGCATGTGCTTTTCGCCAAAATGCCATCATAACCCATGTAAAGATGTAAGATCTGATAGCCATCGTTGACCAACGCCGTTAGTTTCTTATCACGTTTTCTGGTTGCGTTTTTATAATCGTCGATGTCAACACGGGTACGGCGGTCTTTTCTGACATGGAACACAGCATCCAACGCAATCAACACGGCATGCCACAGATAATGACCTGCGGCACGCACATATTTTCGATCTCTGTAACGATTTAGTTCAGCGTCGTATTCTCCGTGTTCTCTCAATGTCTTTTGGGCGTTATCTACGTAACGATAAGCTTCATCAATGGGGTCTTTCTTTTCCATATAGTATTAATATTTTGCTGCAAAATTAATAAAAAATCTCATATATTCATTTTTTCAATGGAAAAAAATTCACCCCAATTAATTAGAGTTTAATACCGAGAATTGACACGATATTAAGATAAGTGATTGGGGAGGGGAAATGCCCCGCCCTTACTTCAATTGGAACCGGAAACCGAGATATCCTCTGATGCCACTCAAAGGACCCCACACCATGGAGGCATCGAAGTCGTTGCCGAAAGGCTCGGAGGCGGCAACAAGAGGATGGCGTTGTTTGTAGTTGGTGAGGTTCTCACCACCGGCATAGAGTTCCCAATGCTCGCCCAGTTTTTTGGTGATTTGGGCATTCATAATCACATAGAACGGTGAACGTTCCATCACCTGACCGTCGGCCACAGCGGTGGCATTGCCGCTCATGTCGGGAATACGACAGTCGCCGTTAAACTGGGTGATGAGGTCGAACTGCCATGTGCCGGGGGCATACGAGAGGGTGAGCAAGCCCTTGTAACGGTTCACGAAGGGTTTCTCTCGCACCGTGTCGTTGATAGTCATCCTGACATCGGTGTAGCGGAAAGCCGCTGACATGTCGAAGTTATGGAATAACTCGTAGTCGAGTTGAATCTGGGCACAGTTAGAAAACGACTTGCCATCAAGGTTGTAAATGCGGATCTCATGGGCGTCAGCATCGCGGTCCAGGACAATCTGGTTGATGAAGTCGGTGCGATAGGCATCCACCAATAGTTGGAGTTCCTTTTCTCCTATATTGAAGTTTTTCGAGAGGTTCAAGCCAAAGTTCCAAGCCTCTTCCATCTTGGGCGTTTCAAGGAAGCGTATCGCCCTCGATGAAGCCAGTATCGTGGAGTTCTCGGCAAGGACGTTTGGCGAACGGTAACCTTTTCCGGCAGAGAGGCGTATGGCTAACTCGTCATGTCCACGGAAACGCACATGGAAACGCGGGGTGTAGAACAAACGTTCGTAATAGGTGTTATAGTCAGCACGGATGCCGGCGATAGCGGTCCAATGATGGTCATCGCTGAAGACGTATTCCGCAAAGGCACCTGGCACCTGCTCCACACGACGTTTGGGATTAGCATCTAGGGTGGTGAAAAGGAAGTTTTGATACTCATCATATCGGTCGTAGGTGTAGGAAGCTCCAACGGAATATTTGTGATGGTCAGTGACGATATAGGAGTCGAAGAGGATATTGGCGTAATATGAGAGCTGGGTGGCGTTATAATCATGAAGTCCAAAATAGGAATTCAGCTTATGATATGTCAGCTGCTGCTGGATGCCGAGACTGGTTTCGGGTCGGTCAAAGATAAAGCCTGTCTTGGCGAAGGCCTCATAGCGTTCAGTGTTGATTCCAATGCCGTAGAGGTCGTATCCCGCCTCATTACGACGTTTGGGGTCGAAGTCCATCTGTCCGCTGAGACGGGTTTCTTTCAAGGCCTTCACGCCGAGCTTGCATCCGAAATGTCCGGTATTGGGATGGTTGTAACGCAAGAAGGCACTGTATTGTGTGGTGGTGGGGTCGTCGAGGAAGCCGTCGCCGTTGCCATCCATCTTCATGAAGTTGTGCCCCACATGACCTAACAGCAGCAAGCCATCGCGTTCACCCACGTTGACACGGGTGTTGAAGTTCAGCTCTGTCATGGCCATGGAATTAACGAATCCATTCACGAAGACCTTCTCCGCATGGTCTTCTTGTGGCTCTTTAAAATCGACGTTGATCTGTCCGCTGATTGACTCATAGCCGTTACGGACGGAAGAGGTTCCTTTAGAGACAGAGATGCCGCGCATCCACGTGCCTGGCACATAGCTTAGTCCGAAGGCCGAAGCCAAACCACGGAAGTTGGGCATGTTCTCCGTCATCATCTGGGTGTAAAGGCCGCTGAGACCGAGCAGCTCTATCTGTTTGGCTCCCGTCACCGCATCGGCATAAGCCACGTCAACAGAGGCGTTGGTCTCGAAGCTCTCAGCAAGGCTGCAACAAGCACAGCGGCGAAGTGCCTCGCCTGTGATGTGTTCCACGTGATGAGGATCAAGAACTGACACGAACTGTGCCTTCTGTCGGGCGGCGACTTCTACTTCGCTCAACGTCAAAGGCGTTGTCATCACATGGTCGTAATGCTGTGGTTCCGCCATGTGATGAACGGTGTCGTTTTCATAACCCACAAAGCTGAACACCAAGCATTTGTAAGTGGGATGGATCTCTATGCTGTAATGTCCGTGTTCGTCAGTGACCGTGCCGACGTTGGCGATCTTCCAATAGACGTTGGCTCCGGGAAGAGGTTGTTTTTTGCCGTTTACCTCTTCATAAACGGTACCCTCGATGATGTTCTGTGCCCATGAGGAGAACGTTAGGGAGAGCAATGATAACAGTATGATGGATTGAATGGTTTTCATGATGAATTGTTTTGTTGATTTTTACATATTCAAATAGGATTGTGCGGCATGACTATGTTTTGTCATCCCGTTTGTGCGGCTTGGTAGGAAGCGGCAATATCAATCAGAAAACCAAAGGATTGAGTTTTAGCTGGGAAAAGAAAACCGTCCTCAGACGGCCTGTGAGGAGATAGGGGATTTTCTCCTCGTTCAAAAAGCGGAACGCCGGTGCTTGGGTTTGCTCCATCATGAGACAGACCCCTTCAGCCAGGACGATGGAAGGCAGAAACACCGTCAGGGCTTTTTCGGTTGAGAATGTGAAACCCTCGGTAAATCCGATCTCCTTTTCAAAATCCTCGCAACAGCACTTGTTGTTGAAATGAATCACTTTCAAGGCATCTTCAAACTCCACCTCGTCCGTATGCCCATGATGATGCCCTAAGCAATGCACACACTGGGCGGAGGCATCGCCAAAGCTGCTCATGAGGTGATGGTCCTCTGTGCAGAAGTGGAAGTTGACGGTCAATCCATGAGCGACAACGAGCACATACAGTGCCATCATGAGGGATGCTATTTGGAGTATCTTTCTTTTCACGAGGCAAAAATATGAAAAAAAGAGATACTCCAACGTCTTTTGCGAAAGTGTCTTATCAAGATGTCTTCACTGACGATTATTGGCCAGTGACCGTGATGCGTTGTCCGTCAGAATACGCTGAGAATTCCGGCGCATATTGGCATTGAATCAACGCATATCCGTTGCTGAGGTTGCCCTCCTTAGTCACAAACATGCTGTATTCCAGCTGGTGCACACCCTTCCGTAAGAAGTCGATGAAGAACTCCATGTCGGTGTCCGTGTTGCTTTGGTAGTAACCCATGCCGTCGTCGTAGCGGTATTTCGAGAGTTGCTCGATGGGTTCCAGGCCAGCGGCGCGGAGATCTTTCACAAAGACGAAGCTCATGTCCTGAGGGCTCTCGAAGGTGATTTTTACCGTGACTTTATCGCCGACCTTCAAGGTGCGTTTGCCGACGGGCACGAGGAGCTTGCCTTTGTCAGTGACGGTTTCCACGAACAGCTCGCGGCTGATTTTGAAGCCCGACTCGTCGCTCTTGACTTCATCGATAGGCACGAAATACTGGCGGAACAGGCCGCCCCACACCAGATGGCCGGTGGGGTTGTTGACGGTGAGGTGACGCATCTCCTCGGTGACCTCGTTGGCGTTCCAGTGGCGTTGGATAAATCCGGTGCCAGCCACACCACCTTCAGTGTTGACAAGCGTGTTGCCGAAGCGCAGGGTGACTTGCTTTTCGCCGTCGTCGAGCCAGTCACTGCCACGCATCAGCAGGGCGTAGCAGGCCTCAGCGGTGGAGGCACTGTTTTCCCACATCGTGGTCTGTTTCTGGGTGAGGAGCCACACCTTCAGTTGGTCGAGAGTCTCCTGGTTCTGGTCGATCTCCGCGAAGGCACTCATAATCTGGGCGTGGGTGGCGATATGAGACTGGAAGCTGAAGTAGCGTTTGGGCCAGTACATGCCGATTTGCTCGTTCTTCATGGCGTTTTCCTTGAAGGAGGCAATCATCGCCTTGGCATTCTTGGTGTCGCCGTTACGGTAGAGCAACATGGCAGCCTCGGCGCGGTCGCCGAAGTCGAATTTGAGCCATTCCTTCTTTTTGCCGAGACGGTCGAGGAAGTAGGCCTTGGCCTTTGCGAAGTCCTTGTCAGACTTCTGTTCCTTGAAGAAGCTGAGGGCATAGAGGTCGTCCATGATGCCGCCTGAGATGCTCCATTCTTCTTTGTAGTGTATCATGTCGCGATAGACCTCGGCTACATGGTATTCGAGATATTTCACGGCTTTCTCACAGATGCGTTCCGCTTTGCGCTGGTCGTTGTTGTTCATGAAGGTCCAAGCACCCATCTTTTGCAGTTTGCCGAATCCAGAGAGGATGAACGAGGTGATGAAGGGGCTTTCGGGCATGCCCTCGAACCAAGGCCATCCGCCACCGTGCATCTGGGTTTTCTCGAGGAGCTCGAGGGTTTGGTGCTGTTGTTGTCGTAGGTTGTTGACCTCGAAGAGGGTGGCGATGCGTGAACGTTGTTCGCTCTCGCTCTTGGCCTCTAATACCCAAGGAGTCTCTTGTAACAGGATGGCTTTCAGGTCTTGGTCTTTCTCCAGCTGTGACAGCAGGGCGTCAGGGGTCTCGATCTGCCATTTCTTGATATAGGCCATGAGGTTCGGGATGTTGTTGGCGATATGGGCTGAGAGGGTGTTGGCATAGAAGACATAGAAGGCGTTCTCGGGTCGTTTGGTGCTGATGTTGGCCAGTGAAGGCAGGGCTTGAACGGCGTACCATACAGGGTTGGTGCTGAAGTTCAGTGTCAGGGCGTAGTCGCGTTCGCGGCTATTGGGGTTGGCGATGGCCTCGAAGTCGAAGGTCTGTTCGGTCTCAGCTTTCACGGTGATGGGTAGTGTCTGGGTGAGGAAGATCTCGCTGCTGAGCACAGGAAGCAGGTGCTGTTCGGCGTCGCTGAACGACCCGGCGTAGGCGGTGAAACGGAAAGCTAACAGGCTGAGGTCGTATTGCGCGGCGACTTTCCAGCGCACCTCTTTGCTGCGACCGGGCATGATGAGGTCTTCCATCGTGATCACCGCCGGTGAGGCCAACAGGTTGATGGGCTTCATCGTGATGGCGTCGAAGATTTCGAGTTTGGCAGTGGGAGCCACAGCTTCCTCGCCGGTGTTGACCACGTTAGCCACAAACCACAACGTGTCAGTGTCGTACATGAATCTCGGCATGTCAGCCATGATCATCACGGGCTTGGAGGCCTTGAAGGTATATTCATTGTAGCCGGTCTGGCAGTCTTTGTTGTAGGCCAGCATCATCAGCCTCCAGCGGGTGATGGCGTCGGGCAGGGTGAAGCTGAAGGTGCAATTTCCGTCAGTGTCAGTGCGTAAGTCAGGGAAGAAGAAGGCCGTCTCGTTGAAGTTCTCACGCACGGCGGGCTCCTCTTGCTGTGTCTGCTGCGTGGTCTCTGCGGTTCCGCCCTCATCGTTCATCTCGGCATCTTGTGTAACAGCCGTTTCTTCAGCTTCGACAGCCTCCTCCTGGGCTGTGACACCTGCTGCCATGTTAAGGTTTGCTCGGGAGCTTTTAGCCATTGGCCTCACGGCATCTTCCACCATCATATCATAATAACGGAAATGGTTGTAAATGTTGAAGAAGTTTTGTCCCGAGGGCAAGATGAAGTCGTAGGGGCGTGGATAGGAGAAATAACCGGGATTGAATCCGATGGAGAAGAAATGGGTGTTGTCCTTGCCGAAGTTGTTGCTATAGACCCCGTTGGGGTTCATGTTGAAGTTCCAGTAGTTTCTTGCGAACTCGTCGAGTGAGGCGTCGTACATGCCCGCCAGCAGCGAGGCGTTAGCGGGTTTGTCTTTATAGTCTTTGATTTGCACGGTCCAGGTCTCTTCGCTGCCAGGACTGAGTTTGTCGCGAACAGAGGCGAGAGTGATGTTGAGGTCGAGGTTGTCGTAAGGCACGCTCACCCATTCGTTTTGCAGGGCGTAGCAGTTGTTTTTCACCAAGGCAGTCTTGAGACACAAGCCGTCACGATCCTCTTCACGCACGGTGTAGCTCAGCTCCTCGATGTTGTTGCTGAGTGAGAGATGACGTTCTATGCGCACCTCGTTGCCGTGAACGAGTTGCACCCATATCTGACCATTGGTGACGGAACTCCCCAAACGGAAGCGGATGGTCTCACCAGGCTGGGCTTTCTCTTTGTCGCATTGGATCCAGGTGAGGGTGTTGTATGGCATCTTGTCGGAGCTCTTGCTATAGACGCTGAACTCTTTGGCAGTGACGGCGAGCGGGTCGTCAAGGCTGGCGAGCTCGATATAATAGCGTCCGGGTTTCAGGGTCTGTTTTCCTGTGGAGAGAGGAGCTTTGTCGTCGATGGAGACCTCGTCTTGGTAAATCAGAGTCTTGTGTTTCATCCGGTCGGCATCGGTGTCAAAACTGAAGTCGGGGAACAGGGTCTTCAGCTGGTCGTCGCTGAGCAGTTGACGGTCCAGTTTGACTCTCTGGTGGCTGGCTTCAAAATAGTTGGTTTTGGGACTTTCCTCGAAGCGGTATATCTTGCATGCTACACGGCTCTTGGCAGGTTCCCCGCTCATGTTGGTCACGTGGACCTCGTAGTCTTTCAAGGAGGATTGTTCCACCAAAGAAGGCAGGGTGGTGCCTAGGGCGACTTCGTTGTAGCCGGCGCGAATATAATAGGTGTCGCTGTGGGTCTCGCCTTGGGCGCTGGTCGCCGTGACTTCGACTTCGTAGGTGAACACGGGTTGTTGTTTCGGTTTGGTTTTCAGCGAGGGCTTCAGGTTAAAGGTGATGGCGAACTTGCCGTTTTCATCCGTACGAGCCTCGCCGTGACCCACTTGTTCGTCTTCCACCACGGGGTACCACCACCACCAGCAACGCCATGGGAACTGTGTCTTGCGGGTCACACGGTAGCTGTATTGAACGTCATCCAAAGCAAAGCCTGCCAAGGCATCCACGCTGCCGCGGACCGTGACCTCTTGATTGAGCTTGTACTGTTCTTTGACGGTCTCGAAGTTAATCTCGAAGGTGGGACGTTTGTATTCCTCCACGCGGATCTCGACCCCGCCATAGCTGCCGCGGAGCTGGAAGACACCGTTGAGCCGGTTGTCGGGGATGACGAACGAACCGTTGAAACTGCCGTAGTCGTCAGTGGTGAAGTCGGCCTTGACGACATCCTGCCAGTTGGCGTCTTTCAAGACCACGGTCTCTTTGGCGTTAGTGACCAGTGATTTCGTGCCGTTTTCGGAGAGAGTCATAATGCCTTTGAAATACACCGTCTGTCCAGGCCGGTAGATGGCACGGTCGGTGAATAGCTGGGTGCTCTTATAAGGCGTGGACTTGCTTTCGTGTGGTATGTATAGGCTGGAGTTGGGTAACAACATCGCAGAGCCTTTTCTCAATGTGACTTCGAAACTGTTGTCCAGCTCCTTGTTTTTTTCAATCGTAACCATGCCGTTTTCATCGCTTGTCATGGTCTTCAGGACTCTGCGCTCGTAGGCTCTTTTTTTGTCGTTATACACCCTTCGTGAAAGCTCGACTTTCACCTGGCCTTCGGGATGCCCAGTCTTGCGGTCGATGGTCATCAAGGCGATGCTGTTGGTCTTGATGTCGTCGATGAATCCGAGATTGCTGACTTGGAACAGGGAAACCTGGGTGTTTTCATGGGTCATCTTACCTTCTTTTTCGTTGCATACCATCAAATAATAGATGCCATTGCTGAGGGCAGGAAGGGCGATGAGGGTGCTATGTTCGCGAAAATCAGTCTCTGTCGGAAGGGTCATGACATCGGAGGCGGCCATATCCTTTTTGTTCAGATAATCTACAATCTTGTCATAATAGAGATTTTCGATGGAAGTCAGGTCGTTTTCTTGGACTCGTACAATCTTGTAACGGAGCCATTCCGTGTTACGGTAGTTGACTACGGCGGGGATGGCTTCATTGGGCAGCTGCACCTGGTTGAGGTTGACTCTCACCGTGCTGTTTGTGATGAGGTCGAAAATGGGACTGATTCTGTGATTCTTCGGAAAGGCTTCCTTGATGCGCTGGCAGAGGTCGTAAGCTTTTCTGTAATTATCGAAATAAGTGCTGTCGTCACTTTGCTGTTCGTATTGCTGGATGAGGCTGTTGGCGAGGACAATGGCGACATCGACAATCTGTTCGTTGCCGGGATTCTTGTCTATGAGCTGTTGCAGAATGGTATGATAACGTTCGTTGTCTTTCAAGATGCCGTTGACGAACTCATAGCGTTTGAAGTCGTTATAAAGGCAGGCTTCGGGATTGTTTTTCAGGTCGTAGGCAATCAGGTCTTGATAGAGTTTCAGACATTGATATAATGGTTTTTCGTGTTTTCCGAGGTTGGTTTTTACAAAAGCATTGGCCTCTAACCACCATTTCTCGGCGTCGGTGCCCGGCTCCAGGT
Source organism: Bacteroidales bacterium (assembly GCA_016281295.1). Next base: position 6,166 of record JAEEII010000002.1, on the reverse strand, counting down.
CATCGACGGAAGCCTTGGTGCGATAGTAATTGCCTATGCGGTGGAGCAGGAACTCGAAAAGGGTGGGCTCGTAGGTCTTCCATTCGGATTCGACGCCTTCTTCAAAAAGGTTGATATAATCCTCGGTGGAGACGGTTTTCAGGGCGTTGACGAGCTTAAGGGCTTCGGCATAGTGTTCGTCAATATGCTGGTGAAATGCCTGTTTGTCCCAATATTTCATCTGGACCTTGCTGAGGTCGCCGTCGATGGCGAGGTTCTGGCTGATGTTGTATTGGTTCGACGACAGGTAGTCCGCGTAGATACGGGCGATCTCGGTGTGTAGCAAAGCCTTCTCTGCGGTTTCGAGCCGTTCAAATTGTCTCATGGCATAGTCGAGATACACATCCTCAGTGTAGTCTTCCACAGTGAAATGCATCACTTTCTGGCGGTAGAGGATGGTCTTCAGCAGCTGAGGCTGGTTTTGGTCTTGGATGGCTTGTTTCTCGATGTCGTCGAGGACTTTGCCTGCCGATTCGGGCAAGTCGTTTTTGAAATGGTCATTAAAGAGTTCCCACATGGCTTCGTAGTTGTTTTTGGGTGAGTTTTGAGTGTTATGGTTCGGGTTGACGTTTTGGTTCCTGAACGAGAGGAACAGCACGGCGGCAATGGCGATCACTGCCGTGATGAGAAGGCTGCGTTTCATGGTCTTGCTTTTTATTGTCACAAAAATAGTAAAAACTGCAAATAGTGTGCAAAAATCAGAGGCAATGGCTGTTTTTTTTCTTATTTTTGCCTTCTTTATAAAAAATGGGATTTATGCAGGGTTTATCAGACATTCAAATTCCTGTCGAGGAAGAGCTTCGGCAGTTTGAGTCTTCCTTTCAGGCTTTGATGACCAGCGGGTTGGTTTTTAATGATGCTGCTGGACGTGAAACATTTGCCAAAGGGGGGAAGCGTCTTCGTCCACTATTGGTGTATCTCTGTGCCAAGCTTTTCGGTAACCCTAACGATTCAACCCATCGCGCCGCCTTGTTTGTGGAGACGCTTCACACTGCCACCTTGATTCACGATGATATCGTTGACGATTCGGAGGAACGTCGGGGTCATCCCGCCCTTCATGTGTTGTTAGACACGCCCACGGCTGTCCTGACGGGCGACTATCTTCTCGCCAAATCAATGAGGTTGCTTTCTAATCATGAAGATCTTCCTCTTCTTCAGGAGTTGTTGACCACGATACTGGCCATGAGCGAAGGAGAGCTGATGCAGAGAATGGAAGGGAAACAGGAGATAGGAGACAAGAGACAAAAGTATCTGGAGGTGATTAAAAGGAAAACATCGATGTTGTTTCGTTCTTGTTGTGTGGTGGGGGCGATGTCGGTGAAGGCGTCTTCGGAGGGCCTTGCGTTGATGGCCGACTTTGGATTGAATCTGGGTCTTGTCTTTCAGATGCGTGATGACCTCCTTGACCGAGATGACTTGGATGCTGTAGTCTTTGCGGAGGAGCTGCTGCCTCAATATTTGGAAAAGGCTCAGAGGGTTTTGAATTGTCTGGATGCCGTGGTTGAGAATCACAAATCGATAGAGACTTTAAGCGCATTACTTGACTACTGTGCCTTTCGTAGAATACCTTAATTGAGTCCGTTAAGCTATTGATACACAACATTGTAATGATCCAACGAATAGTATCAATGTTCGGGGCAGCCCCGGATTTGAGCTTAAATCAACCAAATATCAAAGAACTTTTATTTTATTGCGTTAAATCCGCCGCTTAATACTTAATAATTTAACGAACTATTGTAGTAAAGAATAGTAGTGAATAGTTGTAGTAGTAAAATACATATTTCAAGAAAAATATATAAATATTTTTTGAAAAAACTAATTATCTATGAACAAATCAAAAATATATGTATTTTTGCGATAAATAGAACTACTATGAGTGACATTCCAAAAGGTCGGACAAAAGACGATATCAAAGTTCGAGAGAAACTTATCAAGGAATTTTATTCCCAATGGATTTCGGAGCATCCTGACAAAAGGGTTTGGAATCGTGACCTGGGCTCGTTTATCCAAGTGAAATACTTGTCCATTAACGAGACTTATGAGAAGGCGGCACGCGACTACAAATCAACGCTTGCTGTTTTCCGTCTATCAGAAATACTCGAAAACGCAATTTCGATAGATGAGAAAAATATCAATCGAAATACCAAAAACCAAAAACAATTTGAAAAGCTAATTATACTTAAATATGGTGAAGTGAAACTCACGGTCGGACTTCAGCGGTCAAATCGTGAAATGGTTCAATATTGCATCACCGTCCCACATGAACCTGGTTCAAAAAACAAAACCATCACGGAAAAGTGATGGCTCGTTTAGGTTGAGGCTCGAAACGACCGCAAAGGCCATAAAGGTTGTCGTCCTTTCTGCGAATTCCTCTAATTGACGATGCAAAAATACATCTTTTTTTGGTCTCCGCAACTTAAATCAACCAAATATCAAAGAACTTTTATTTTTAAAAGCTAATTATTCAAATTTCGCTAGTGCTCTCCAGTGCCGCCCCGAAAGGGCAATAAGCTAATAGCTGTTGGCTTTTCAGGCCGTTTCGCTATCCCATTTTCTCCTAATTCCTAATTCTCCCCGCCACCTCACTGGCTATAATCTTCCTCCCTGTTTCATAATAATGCTCCGTGGGCCAGGAACGGTCGATGAACTCAATGTCGCGTACCGCCTCCAAATTGTTGACTACTGTGACCCCCCGCGCCTCATAACGTTTTACCAGATACTCCACATTCTCCCGCATCAAGAATAGTAGGTCGTCGCCTACCAGCTCTTGAGCACGGTCGGTGTTCTCCGCCAAGATGTTGAACACCAGCTTCCACCCACGTTTCTCAGCTAACTTCACGATGCGGTCGAAGTCCTTGACCCTCGGATTGTCATCGCGAATCTGAAACGCATAGTTCTTGATGAAATGCGAGGTCAGCTCGGTCATGGCTTGGTCGCGGTTGCCCAAACTGTCTTTAACGCCTTCGTAAGCAATAGCCCGGTTCCATTCTCTCGTGGTTTTGTAAGGAAAAGGATACGGGAAACATAATGGGGTCTTTGTCCAACTGTCCTGAGCTTTTTGACCCCATTCGTCTTTGGTATGAATGGGATAGGCTTTGAAAGCTAATAGGGCTCTTTTCATCAAGGGAGGATAACCTTTCATCAACACGAGCTTCTTCTGTAGCGCGGTCTCCAGCGACGAATAGATCCAATTGGCACCAAACGACCTTAGGTTCATCGTCACCACAACGGTGTGGATTTGGTTCCCTTCTGGGATGTTCCTAAGTAGATAATAATAGACTTCTGCATGTGCCGCGTCTTGGGTGATGTCGCCGCAACGCACCCCTGGAAGCTGCTCGGCAATCATCTCGCTGATCTTTCGCTTGTCTTTGTCCTTGTATCCGTAGGTCTTGTTCGACGACTCACCTAAATACACCAACTCGCAGCTGTCAGCAGCCACTTGCCACGAGGAAACAACGAGGTCGGAATGCTCTAATAAATCATCTCGATAAAACCACTGGGTATAAATCCAGTTCATCAGCACTAACAACGCGGCAATCACGGTGATATGAATCAGAAGTTTCTTCATGGCTTCAGAATTGGAAATAGATGAATGGGAAATTGTTGACACTGGAGAAGACAATGGTGAGGAAAACCATCAAGGCACAGATGGACCATCGTAACAAGACGGGTTTGTCCTCGCACCAACTATCGAAACGACGGCCTCTGAGGATGATATCGGAGAGCATGAACAGCCCCAGGAAGAGCCATAACTTTGGGTCGATGACAAGTTGTCTCCCTCCATCGAACTGGCTGAAAGCGGCAGTGAACATGGCCTTCATATTAGCGAAGTCGGTGGAACGGAACATCACCCAGAACAAGGTGACGAGTAAAAAGGTTCTGACAACACCCAAGAGATTGAGCAAGCCTTGGATGAACCTGCTATGAGATGGAATCCCTGACGGTTCTTTCTTGCCAAAGGAGCTCCTTAAGGCTTTCTCGATAATGTGGAGCAACCCGTGGGCAAATCCCCAGAAGAGGAAAGTCCAGTTGGCTCCATGCCAGATGCCGCTCAGCACAAAAACAACCAGGATGTTATACATCCATCTGCCAAACTTCACCCGACTGCCTCCCATCGGGATATACACGTAGTCGCGGAACCAGGTGGACAACGAGATGTGCCAGCGATGCCAGAACTCGGCGATGTTTTTCGAGAGGTAAGGAGAACGAAAGTTGTCGCTGATTTCGTAACCCATCAATAGGGCACTGCCTAAGGCGATGGTGGAATAACCAAAGAAGTCGCCATAGATTTGGAAGGAATAAAACACCATGGCGAGCCAAACACTCCACGAGTTGTATTCCTCGGGATGGGCATATACCTCATCCACATACCCTCCTAAGTTGTCAGCCACCACCATCTTGATGAAAAAGCCAAAGAGGATGAGCCTTAAGCCTCTCGCAAGGTTGTTCTCGTTGAATGACTTCTCCTCGTGTAGCTGCCGGAGCAGATTGCCCGGACGCTCGATGGGGCCAGTGACCAGCTGTGGGAAGAACATCACATAAAGGGCATAATAGCCGAAATGCCGTTCCGCTTTTTGGTTCCCGCGGTACACCTCAATCACGTAACTCATGCTTTGAAAAGTGTGGAACGAGAGCCCGATGGGCAGTATCAGCTTGACGCTGGTGTTCACATTTAAACCCAACGATTGGCACAATGCCACCACACTGTCGTTAAGGAAACCCAAGTATTTAAAGATGAAAAGCACCAAAAGCGTGGAAGTGATGCTGATGACCATCCATCGCTTTTTTTTCTTGGGGCTGTCGGCGTCTCTCTCCATCAACAGTCCAGCCGAGTAGTCGATGATGATGGTGACAAGCAGGATAAGGATATATTTCGGCACGAACCACATATAAAACACGCAGCTCGCCGTCAATAACAAAATCCACCGGTGGCGATGCGGTATCAGATAATACAGCACCACCACCAGTGGTAGGAAAATCAAGTATTCAATAGAGTTAAAAACCATTCTTATTTGAATGCGTTTTCGCTTAATCCCTTACCGCTAAGAGCCAGGTCTTTCATGTAGCCAGGCACCTCTTTGCCGAGATACTTATCGACATACAGTTTGGCGAGGTATTGGCCGAGCATGAAGCCGTGGCCGCGCAAGCCTGTAAGGATACCGACCTCTGGATCGACGATGTAACGCGGCTCGGTGTAACGGCCAGCCCAGCAAGCCAGGAAACTCACCTCGCCCAAGTTAGGAATCCACTCGGCGAAGACCTCGGAGACGATCTCCAAGAACTCCTTGCTGTTGTACTTGATGTTCTGGCGTGCCTCGTAGGCGTCGGTGTCGGGGCTGGCGCAGCCGATGATTTGGCCGGTGTGAGCCCACTGCTGTCCATAAACAGCGCTGAAGCCCTTGTAGTGACGGCGGTCGATGATCATGTCAAGCGGGCCTCCGTTGGGTCCCATCATAGGTAAGCGGCGCGTGATGAAAGCCTGGTGCTTCACGGGATAGAGTCCGGTGTCTAAGCCTAACATGTCGTTGAACTTCTCGGCGCCCCAACCCATCGCGTTGACGAAGTGGTCGCAGGTGTATTCGATGAACTCGCCCTCGTGAGTGCGTACCAAGGTGACGTAGTGTCCGCCTACCTTCTGCACATGGAGAAGCTCGCAGTCCTCGAAATAGCGTCCGCCTTGCTGCACGCCAATCCAACGGATGTAGTCGATGACTCTACCAGGTGTGGCCTGCCAGCAGTCGCGGGTAATCAAAGCGTGGCTGTAGGTGTCCTTGCTGTCGTCCCACAGTGGTGAGATTTCCTTCTTGAAGTCCTTGCGCTCAATCATATAGGCATCACTCCAGGCGCGGGAGGCGTCGAGGGAGTTGTAGGTGGCCTCGTCATGCACCAAGTTGACATAATGCGTCAAGTGGTAGTTGATGTTGTGTTCGGCCTGCATCTTCTTGAAAATCTCGTGGTTATGCACGGCGATATCAGCGATATCGGGGTTGGAGAAGGCCGGACGGCCACAACCGATGAAACGCCACGAAGCGCCACGACTGTAGTTGATCAAAACGGGCTTCTTGCCGGCTTCCGAGCAATAGCGGGAAAAGGCGCTACCCGCGATGCCGCCACCCGCGATGAACAC
>JAEEII010000153.1 GCA_016281295.1 Bacteroidales bacterium | reverse complement strand
GGCGGGAGAATCGACGTTCTTGCGAGGAATCAGCACCAGGTCAGCGAAGCCCTTGCCCGTGGCCAGCTCACGGTGGATGATATAGTCGTTGGAAGCGTAATAGTAGGCGATGCTCAACACACAAGCCAATGAGTTCTCGTCATTATAGCTCAAAATACTCGTGTTCTCATCGTGGGCGGCATCCACGCCACGGGCCACGGCCTCCTCATTCCCTTCAATCGTATTACGCAACAACTGTTTTGAGGTCTCGACAGCGTTAACCACATGGTTCCAATTATTCATCTTGATAGCATTTACCATTTCACCAGCCACCTCTTTATTAGGAATATAGCACTCACTCTCTTTCCAATCGTATGACAAATAACCTAAATGTATGAGCACCGTCAACACATCGTCCTTTGAATGGATAACCGACATGTCGTTCTGGAATCCAGTAGGATTGACAGGACATCGCTCACCTGCCAACATACGAATAACATCATCTTTGAGCCCTTCGTAATTCATTTGGATATAATGCGCCACAGCATCGTAAGCACCTGTTGTCGCCCAGAAACTGCGGCAACGCCCTGCATCAACGGCTTGCATCACCGAGTTGGGATTGAAGATGGATTGCTCGTCACCGATCTGATAGCCATCATACCATTTCTCCAGTTCATCAAAGTCCATACGGTACTTTTCGGCCAAAGCTTTTACCTCATCTTTTGTAAACCCAAAGTATGAAGCCATCCGCCTTGGCTCAACCATGGAATATTCTGTGAAATTGTTGAGTGCCGACTCCGTCTTGTATTTCTTGATAGGAAGGATGCCCGTCATATAAACCCCGGCAAAGACTCTGCCTCCCTCCTGACTCTTGAACATACGGCGCAACCACCCGACGTAACGATCCATTGCCTCGGCACCAGGTGCGAACTCCCTGCAGATGGCATCCCATTCATCAATAATAAAGATAAATTGCTGGTCTTTGGCTTCATTTATTCGGATAAGATAATCCATCAGCCTGTCATCCGGTTCAACAGGAACATCAGGATAGGCCTTGCCGACATCCGACAACAAAGCAGCATCCATCTTGTCAACAATATTGTCGTTTTTCCTGTCGGCGACAAAGCTCGTCAAGTCGAGAAAGATGACCGGATATTTATTCAGGTGCTTCTCGAACGAAGGATCATTGGCAATTTCAAGGTCGGCAAACAGATGGCGCGAGTCACACGACTGGTCATAGTAGGCACACAGCATCTTGGCTGCCACCGACTTGCCGAAACGGCGGCTGCGTGACACACAGCTGAAGCTACGTTCTGTGAAAAGCGTATTATTGACGATAGAGATAAGCCCCGACTTGTCAACATATTCACCGTTCCTTACCCTTTGGAACCCAACATTGCCTAGATTGATATATGTGCCCATACCTTTACATTTTTTGCAAAGGTAGTAAATTTTTAATCATCTGCAAAAGTTTTGTGTAATGTGATTTAACTATTGGTTACCGATTAGGCAGCCAATCTTCCATCACCACCACCCTTTCCACATTTTTTTCAATCTTATCAGGCAGATTACAAAAGAAATCCATGGAGAGCAATTCTTCCAATTCATCCACGGTGCAGGCGCAATCCATCAAAGGGCAATCTTCTCCCCCATTCCGCATCAAAAAAGCGATAGCTGAATAAGAGTCATCCTTGGGGACCATCAGGGTTTTAAAACAGGCATCAGGGACGGCGACGCCATTGTGTCCGATCCGCAGTGTGTCTTCACTCAGATAGACGGGACCGCACACGATATAAACCTTACCGTACTGTTTTGCCCAGCGTCTTGTCCTTTCTTCCAGCTGGTTCCACTTGCCGTTGTTGAATTTGGTTTCCTGCGGGATGCAGTTGGTGAAGTAAAAGCTCTCGACCATGGCCAGGCTGTCCCATTTCATATCACCAGCTGGAGCCAGGTGTCCCCGTGAATATCCAGAGTTGCGGTAGTCATCATGGTCAGCCTGAAGTTCATGGCAATCCGGGTCAGGCATGAAGCGCAGACCTTTTCTCGACCAAGATCCATCGGTTTCTTCGGCGGTGAGTTCGTAGGCGACCCAGTTGGCAACCAAAGTTGACGGATTATAGGAGACGGTGTAGGCGGAATGAAAAAAAAGTGTGTCTTCAATTGAAACTTTTGGCACCTCCATTGCCTCAGGTTGTACAGGCTCAGTCATTCTTAACGAATGACATGAACACGAAAAAAAAGACAGCAAAAAGACTATGTACAATACAATCATGACAATAAACCACCTTCCTAATTGATTGAACATAGTCTTCATTGTTATTTCAGTTTAATTAGCCCTTAATCGACCGCTGTTTTCCTCCTTCTCCATCTCACAATCTCACCAATCCACATTACCAACGAAGTTGAGGCAACAATAATGATCCAATCCCACAATGCTAATCCTCCTGCTTCAACATTAAACATTTCCTGAAGCCCTGGCACTTCAATAATTGCTACTTGGCCAAAGAACACCACAAGAGCAATAGCAATAAAACCACGTGTTTCTTTCCAAGAAATAACTTTAAAAGCAGAATCATTGGTCATAAACACTTTTGCGTTGAACATATACCAGAAGTGTAGCATCACAAAAATAGTGAAGAACAATCCAAGCTCGTAAGACGATAAACCGTTGTAAGCACCCCAAGTGAAATCAATATGTGTCAAAGAAGTGACATCGGCATGCTGGAAGAATAACAAAATTGCCAATAAGATTGCTGCAAATCCAAAACCTACTCCAAGAATGTCTTTACCCATTCCTTTAAGGATGTGATCATTTACTGAGCGAGGCTTCTCCTGCATAACCTTGTGAGTCGGCGGAAGAGATGCCAAAGCAATAGCGGCAAACGTGTCCATAATCAGGTTCACCCAGAGCATCTGGGTAACTGTCAATGGTGTGTCAGTACCAATAAATGCACCAACGAGAACGATAAAACATGCCGCAACGTTTACGGTCATTTGGAACAAAATAAAGCGTTTGATGTTTTTATACAGCGACCGCCCCCACATAACTGCGTTGGCTATAGTGCTAAAGGAATTATCGAGAATGGTCATATCGCTTGACTCCTTTGCCACGGCCGTGCCATCACCCATTGAGAGGCCAACATCAGCAACATTCAATGCAGGTGCGTCGTTGGTACCGTCACCAGTTACGGCAACCACCATATCAAGGCCTTTTAATATACGCACAACACGTTCCTTGTCGTTCGGCCTTGCTCTAGAGATAATCTTTACATCAGGGAGTCTTTGCTTCAACTCATCATCCGTCATTTTGGCGGTTTCTTTACCTATCATGATATTAGCGTCCGTGTCGGAATCCGTCCACAAACCCAATTGGCGACCAATCTCCTTGGCTGTGCCAGGAGCGTCACCAGTGACAATCTTCACCTGTATGCCCGCGTCAATGCATTCTTTGATGGCGGCTGGTACTTCAGGCCTAATCGGATCGGCAATGGCAACAATGCCAAACATCTTCATACCCGCAACATTTGCTTCACTCAAATGACCCTCAAAAAAGACATCCTGATCATCAGTCAAAGGCAAATAAGCAAAGCCCAGGGTTCTCTTCGCTTTACCTTGATACTCTAGAAGCTTGGCCTCATAGCCTGCCTTTTCTTCTCCAGCAACATCTGTGTACGACATCACTATTTCAGGAGCACCAATAACATACAGCACCTTTTGGTTCAGCACCTCTGACTTGACGATGGTAGCCATATATTTCAATTCGGTTGAGAACGGGAGCCTGTCGATAATGGTAAATCTTTCTCTAATTGGCAGGTAATTGATGCCCTGTTGGTGAAGCCACAGGAGCACAGCACCTTCAGTAGGACTACCTATCGATTTGATTTTATTTGGGTCAGCAAAGTCTAAATTCGCCGTTGTATTCACTGCGATACACTCCACCAACAATCTTGAGATCTCATCACCTGAAAGATTTCCGCCATTAAGAGCTGCAAAATCAGTCTCGCTGACCTTCATTTGGTTTTGCGTTAAAGTGCCAGTTTTGTCAGTGCAAATCACAGAAGTGGCACCCATGGTTTCACATGCATGCATAGTTCTGGGCAGCGTATTCTGCTTCATCAAACGTTTCATGCTGAAAGCCAAGCTCAACGTAACAGCCATCGGAAGACCTTCAGGAACGGCCACCACAACAATGGTAACGGCAATCATGATGGTATCAAGCACGTATTTCACAAAATCAACCCATCCAAACGTATCAGAGAAGTCAGCCTTCCCTTGGAGAAAATATACAACAAGACGGCCAACAATAATCAATCCCGCAATAATATAACTTGCCTTTGTAATCAAATCGGCCAATCCGTCCAACTTCTCGCTCAAGGGAGTGGGATCGCCTTCTTCGACCTGTGCGGCTTCAAACACCTTTCCGCAATCGGTGGCATCGCCAACTTTGATGACCTGTGCAGTGCATGATCCCTCAACAATAAGGCATCCCTTCAGAATCCGATACATCGGATAAGTAGCATCCTTACTTACCTTTTCTCGGTCAGCGGTTTTCTCGCACGGAGGCTCGCCTGTAAGCGACGATTCGTCAACCAACAGATTATATGACTCAAGCAAATCGCAGTCGGCAGGAATCTCCTCACCCGTATCGAGCAAAACAATGTCACCTACAACGATATCTTTTCTTGGCACCTGACAAACATTATTATTTCTAATTACTTTCACCAAAGTGTCATCATTCACCTCGTTCAAGCTCTGGAAAGTTTTCTCATTACTTCGTTCAAGGAAAAAACCAACACCTGTTGCAAGGAGAATGGCTACAGCGATTCCGATGGGTTCAAGATAAGGTCCCCAACCAGTTTCCCCGCCCCATACACCTTGGTAGAACGCAATGCCTCCCGAAAGAATCAAAGCGTACATCAGAATAGTAATGAGTTCATCTTCAAGGCCGCCAAAAAAAGCAACAACAAGACCGAAAAACAACAGCGCACCCAGCACCGCAGTTCCTATCCAAATGCCTGAAGGTAATGCGCTACCCCAAATACCGAATCCGATGACTGAAAGCACAAGCAACAAAATAAGGACTTTAATCAATGGATTCTTGAAACATTCTATTACTTTATCCCAGAATGTTTCTTTTTCAGGAGGCGTTAATACGTTAACGCCGTTCTGTTTTCGGCTTACTAACACTTCCGCATCAGAAAGTCCAGAATAGTGATGAAGTTTATTATCCATAATAATATGTGTTTAAAGTATTATTTCATAGTTTTGACAAAATCTATTTTTTATGTTTAACCATATTTTTCAATCACAGCTTGCAAACCATTATGATAACCTGCTCCTATAGAATCAACGAACCATCCATCTTTAGCTCGTCTGATTTTAATAGTTTCTAAGGCATTACAGTCCTCAAACTTTTCAGAATAGTGTTCCTCAAAAACTATTTTGTTGTCTTTCAAAATTATTATTCCAAAATCACCTTTAAAACTAAATCTTGTATCATAAACTGAGGCAACAAACAAAATCTCTTGAATCTCAGGTCTAACTTTATTTAAGTTAACCACAAATCCATCAGAACAGTAATCGTAATCTGATTCAAGTTCAAACTCTATTTCTACTACTGATGTATCTGGATCACACGGTCTATCTTGCCTTGATTTAGATAATGGTAATAATAGGCTGCAACCATCAATAGTTCTACAATGTGAATTGTAGAAAACGAAATAGTTGTCACCAAGTATTTTGTTTTCTTGCGTTAGAAGCATCGCAGAAAGATCGATATCTAATAAGTTATTATCCCAAAGGAGTAACACTAGAAAAGAACTATATGGCAAACGTTGCGATGGCATAAATTCAGCATCAATTATTTGCTATTTACATACAAAAAATCATTTGTACCAAGTCGTGACTAGAAATACTAATTCCGTATGTTCTTTTGCAAATTGAATGAAATCATCCACATAATGCTTTATGATTTCAACGTTCAATCTTTTAGTAGGAATAGCATAACTTTGCCCTTGCAGCCCTACACCTTGCCCTTGTATTGCACCAAATTTCAAACGAGCTTTACAAGCAGCACCACCATTGTGTTTGCCGCCAAGATTACTGCCAAACACAAATATTTCGTTTTCAGCAAGAATATCAATATACTCCGGAGTAGTCCTGTGGTTTCTCATATACTTTATTAATATTCGTTAAACCTTAATGATCTCACCAATAGATGATTATTCAAAGACCTCAAGGAAACCCTCTAAAGCACTATTGAATAATTCAGCTTGTTTGTCAATTTCATCTTCCGCCATCTTAGTGGCTCCTTTAACCAAATAAGCGTAGCACTTCCCTTCCAGTTTTGCCAATTGATTCAACTCTTCATCGCTTAATTGCCATTCCTCTGCTTCTGCAACTATTTGTTCGTATTCTTCAGCTGCAAGCTCCCAATCATCAATAGTATAGTTTATTGAATTGTCTTCTAATTCATTAGCCAATGCCTCCATTCGAGAAATGGGATCAGAACTTCCTCCACACGATACGATGCAGAGAATAATAAAAATACACAATACAATATGCCTTGCTGTTCTCATATTACGATTCCATTAATTGTCTTATCATTAAAGAATTCCTCCTCCTTTATTTCTGTGGTCGAGAAATTCTCATACTTTTCATCATGAACCATATTGATTTTTAAATGATAGGAGTTGGCTTCAAATGGACTTTGTCCAAAATCAAAAACATCATCACTCATTTCATAAGTTGCCGCTTTCGAAAATTTCCCCGACCATTCATTATTCTTAACATATTTCATCCAGTCATACCCAAAAGTCAGTTTAAGGTAATAATTACCAGGAGGTATTTCTGATATAGTTGCAGTCGTGTTTTCTCTTACATATACATATCGAACAGTTTTATTCGTGTTCACCTCTACTATTTTCATTGCCATGCCAAACCCTTCACCTATCTCAATGTCAAAATAATTATCGAAAAGCCCCTTGATTGGGACAATTCCATATTCACTTGGGAGGTCGCCGTTTTCTGGGTTCTCGAACTCCCATCCTTCCTCAAGCATTGTTTTTTGTCTTGATGTTGGTTCGCTTTGGTTTGTTTTGCTCTTGGTGTTACCTCCACAAGAACAAAACAAAAAACAACCAATCATGAATGTTATCAATCCTGCTTTTGTCATCTTTCAATCAAATTAGGGAGGACTCGACGCCCTCCCTATGTTTTCAATTACCGTACTTCAAACGATAGTATTCGTTTACTTTCGCTTGAATTTCATCATACATGTCACCTAAAGCTTCCATACGAGCTATTCCATTCCCATACTCGCCTAAGATGACTTCTTTTGCCTGCTTATCAAGATTCTCCCATAAAGTGGCAGCATCAGTATTGGCAACCGCCTGTTTTATTTGCGTTTGAGAACTTCCAACAGACTTATTGGCCACTGCACCGTTTACGTTTGAATTCTGATTATTGCTGACACTTCCGTTTGTAACAGATGACACTGGGGTTTCAGAAGTCGGAACTGACGGCTGGGAAACTTCAGGTTTCTCTGTAGAAACAGAACCCTTTTGTCCTTCTTCAGAAGAAACTGGTGGAACTTCAATGTTGTCAGTAGGACTATCAGAATCCCCAAACTCACCCAGTTGGTCAGCAGCCTCTGATTGCTCATGAGAACCCGGCTGTGAATAATCATTTTGCGCGCTCTGTTGCGTATCGTTATTGACGGGAATAGTTGATACTGCAAGAGGTTCCTGCTCTGTCTGACCCACCTTGCTCTTGTTAATTAGAGCATAAATGCCGCCAGCTAAAAGCAACAAAACGATAGTCCCTAAAATGAATTTCTTACTTTTGGAAAGGACTAGAGGATTCCCGTTACCTGAAGGTCCAGAGTTCCCAGAACCCACGGGAGTAGTATCTACACCTTTTTCTTCAACCACTCCTCCTGACTTTTCTTTGAGCGTCACTTTACGCCTTATATTAACGTCAGTTCTTGTAGCAGAGGCTGATGGTTCTGGCTTTTCTGTTTTCTTTTTCAGTGAAACTTTTCTTTTGATTTCAACCATGTCAATTGCAGATTAATGCGAATCCTGGTATCTCGTCAAATGCTGCGCCTAGCTCAAGAACACGGCTCTCGTTTTTCAACGAATTGGTGCCGTTTTCATTCTTGATAGAACACACGCAATAAACATGACCATGATCTTCGGAATCAGCCAAAACTTCAAGGTAATCGCCAGAGTCGCTTTGAACCTCGATACGAGCGTGATCTTCAGCAAAAGTAACATCCTCTCCCTCAATTGCCGCTCCATAGTTCACAACACAAACGTATGCCGTGTCAATGTCGTCAAGTTTAGCAATGTTAATCTGTTCAACTTCCTCGTCTCCCGGCTGAGGCTCTTTGTTGTCACCCATGTGCCGCATGTATGGGAAAGCGTTCAGGTCGCCCAAATCAGACATCTTGTTTCTGTATTCGTTCGAAAAAACGCCACCAACTTGACCATCTTTCTTCTTGAAAAAGATGCAAAGGTCTTGGTCGGTGTCTGTACCCCAAATAAGTTTAACTTTCAACTTGCCATTGAAAGAAAAAGCGATAGACTCTCCCTTACGTTTAAGGGTCACTTTCTTTTTTAATTGAACTTCTGCCATAGCTTTAAGATTTAAAATTAATAATTATATAAGGTTGTCTATTAAAAATCGAAATCGTCATTGGTAAGGGGCTTCTTTCTTCCTGTAGCATTCAAGCTTGTTTTATTAAAGAAATCATCATTTTCCTCCTTCTCTTTCTCCTGCTTTTTCGGAATTGGAAAGTCGAAATCATCCTGTTGTTTTAATTCTTTTTTTTGTTTAGCTGGTCGAGCCGGTCTGGTTTGTTTTGACTCACCATCATCGCCGAAGAAATCGTCATCTTCGCTCCTTTTAAAACCGATAGGAGGATTTTTCCGAAGCTTTTCTTTTCCTTGTAAGTTTCTTTCCGACTCCTCTTCTCCTGCAAATATTATTGCTCTCAATTCCCTTAACACGTCAGCTTCTTCGGGATAGGTTTTTTGCAATTCACAACAAAGTTGAACGGCACTTTTCCATTTCTTATCAACGATTAACGCTTTTACTGAATCCACTCCTTGCTGAAACTCTTGCCTCCTCTTGAAAACAACCAACTTGGCTTCTGCTTGTTCCAGTTTCAATCTTATCTTCTCGTCGTTTTCGATTTCAAGATACTGTTTGCACAAAGCAGTCACCTTTTCCCAATCCTCTTCCCAAAGAGCGGCCTCAATTTTGTCTGCTAGTGATTTCAAACGAACCATCATTTGGGCTTTCTCTTTTTCAAGGTTGCGGAATTGTTGAATGGTTTCACTCCATTTCCTGATATTGGATGGATCAACTTCAATTAATTTTTCACAAATACTAATTGCCTTACTATAATCATGGGAAAGATGAGATTCTTTAAGTTGCTCTTTCAGACTTTCTAACATGGAATCCAAGTCCGATTGCTTCTGTTTTATTTCCTTCAATCTTTCTTTAGCAGATTTATTGGAATCATCCAAAGCCAATGCTTTTTCTAATTCAGAAACAGCTTCTTCATACGACTTTTGTGCAATAAACAAGTCCGCCCTCGTCAAGAAGTCTTTAACTTTTTGTAACTTCTCAATTGCAAGTTCAGCTTCTTCATGTATTCGTTGAGCCTCCCTGGAACTAGTTCTGACATTAAGTGCCGATTCACTTTGTGACAGCGCATCCTGATACTTGCCTTCTTCTAAGCTTTTTTTTGCTCGCTTGATTATTGTATTGTATTGGTCACTTTTAACTTTTTCCTCTGAAAGCAACCGTAGAGCGAGTTCTTTTTTCTCTTTTGCTTGTGAGTCACCAAGCTTGTGTTGCAAGGCTATTTCGCACCAATCCCGCATTTGCGCATAGTCTTCTTTCCTCTCATACTCTTCAACACGAGCCATCGCTTCCTTATACTTGTTTTCCGCCTCGTGCGCTTCTTTTTCTTCTTGTTTTACCTTCCGTCTTAGTTCATCAGCTATTTTCCTATTTTCCTCTTCTTTTATGGCATTTTCAACGCGTTTTCGTTCAGTCTCAGCGTTTGTTAAAAAAACCTTTGATGCAGCTGAAAACTGACTGCAGTCCATCCTTTCATAAACGCTCACGGCACTTGCCAGTTCTGCCTCTTTAATCCGTATAATATTGTTGTCTGAAAGCACAAAATGTGAACTTACACTTTTTTCAAATTGACTATTTGAGAACGTGTTGCCCAAAAACAATATACCTTTGATATTCTCATGGGGCACCTTTGTGCTATTTACAAAATCCGATATTGCTCTCACAATGTCATTCACAATCACATCTGTTCTTTCATCCACGGCATTTTTCATCAAAGAAACAGATGTTTCAATGAATGGTGCATTTGAAAAAGTCACGTTTGGAATGACGAATGGCTTAATACTACTGGCTCTGTTTAAACGTTCTATCCATTGGTCAACGAACTGGCCGAGTCGTAAATACTCCGCTTCTATTTCATCATTATTTTGCAAAAAATGTTGTCGTTTGTTTACCTTATTCACAACCGCTTCCAACAGGGCTCTTCCCCGCAAATCGCTACCCATTCCCAAAAGACACTCTTCCCCCTCTCGGACAAAAACCTTTTCCGTCAAACGATACAGTGAATAATGCAAATTTTCATTACAAGCATTTAGGACAATGTAATGACCTTCTTCTGAAATAACCCCTTTTTGTCTGGCATTTTCCAAACACAAATGATCAATCCTTGCAATGTTTTCTATTACATTGAACCCCTGTTCCTTTAGTATTATCAGAAATTCCAGTTGCGCTTCAATAGGAATGTCAACAGAGAAAGAAATATAAGTTTCAATATCTGCTTCTAATTCCAATACGGCTTTAATATCAGTAAAAACACCCGAAACCTCAAAAATCCTTCTTAGGCTTTCCTTTCTTCCATATCGAGAGAAGAACACCCTTGGATCAATGATTTTCGAAAAAACATCACCGTAATAATGGTTCTCTTTGTTCCTAAAATGGCATTGGTTTGCCTTTCCATAAACAACATTGTCGTTAAATTCATCCTCAAAGAAAAACAGCCAAATTCTATCCTCTTGGTTGGGCAAACTCATCGGGCGCGGTACACCATCAGTGCATACCGCACCGATGATGTACCATTTATCAATATATAACGCCAATGTTTTCATCTGATTCCAACCTTTCTCAATTAGCTGAACACTTTCTTAATTAGCACTTCCAGGAAACACGCACCTTCTGCAATAATAATCGGTTGATGATAATGGAATCCATTTGAGCTGTTATTCCGAGCTTTTTTGTACTCATTGTCTTTTGTGACAAAAGCCGAAATCCTTGCAGGAACATCCACAACATCGTCTCTCAATGTTTTATCAGCTTGTTTGTACAGACTCGTCTTTTGGCTTACAAAGTCAATAAATATGTCCATGTATTTCGCGAAATTAACCGCTCCAGAAAAATCGAAATTATTCATCTCATTTGCGAAATAATCACCGGTGAGTTCGTCCTCAACGCTCAACATACGAGCATTACCATCTGCTGTCGTGTAACTGACATTCTTTTCTCCACAAATATCCGACTTACATCCATTGTCAATCTTAAACAACTCACGCATATCGCACAAACCCTTGGCAACTTCCGCTTTGTTATCAACTTCAATCTCATCACGATACTTTACAACCAAATCGGTGTCACAAACACATTTTACACCAGCATTAACACAGTTTGAGTAATAATCGCTTGTAGCGTGACGGCCAGCAGAGTTGCGCAGCCAATGGAACAAACGCCCTCCCTTGCCAAATGACAAAACATCGATGCGTTTTATATTGTCAAGGTGATGCATTTTTATAGTCTTGCCTATTAACATTCCTGAATAGAAAAGCAACAAACCCGTTACATAAGCGGGAATGGTGAATACCACTTTGGCATTTGTGTCAATCGAGGAATAAAACACCTCGTAATCTTCTGCTGTTTTTAACTGGTCAAAAATGTTATTAAGGTAATACGGGGCTTTTGACGGCTCATTCAACATTTCTTTGATATTTGCAACATAAACCCCTGTTTTCTTTCCTTCGTGGAAACTAACCAAGGCTTCACGAAAAGTTTCAGATTTTGTCACAGCATCAAAGAAAACGCCAGCCGCCATACGTACAGAGCTTTCTCTATACAACGAAGCCCGACCACCATTCTCTGGGTCTTTGGCAAGCAACAAGATATCGCTAGTGCTGCCACCAACATCAATACCAAGAAACATGTTATCTCTATTCAACCCAAAATCTTGCGACAGAGCAAAACTGCAAACTGCTTCGGCTTCTGTAACACGGTTTTCAGGTAATTCAACTCTGCACCGAGTGATTGGTGTCATTCTTGTTAACTCCTCAAAAATCTTCTCAATGTCATTGACATCAGACTCCATCATCGAACCAGGATAGCTCCAATTAATTTGAGTTGGCTTAATTCTGTTCTTATATAAATAGGCGCATGTTTGAAGCCACATAGATTTCATGAAAGCCAACTTCTTTGGCATACCCTTGTCAGAGTCAAGCCACTTCATATTATAGTGCAGGATACCAGCTTGTGTAGTGATGTCAAACTGGGTCATCTTATTAACCAAAACATTTGGCCTGTTGACAGGAACCCCTCCAGCAATCTCTTCGGTTTCCCTATGTTTATTATACCGAGAATCGTGTTCGTGTAGCCATGACTTCACTTGACCATTATCGGAAGGATAATTACTAAAGAACAACAATTCATCATTGAGCGCCGGGGATCTCCTGTCGTTATTCTCCTGACCCACCAATACAGCTCTATAGTTTTCGAACTTAATAGGCATGGGACCTCTATCATCCGCATTGTAATATACACATGTATTATTACTGCCAAAGTCAAAACCAACAATGGCATCAATATTCATGTCAACGGATGTCCTATCCTCAATCTCCGTCTGTCTAAACATCAAGAAACCTGCATGTACCTCTTTGCCTGTTTCTTTAACTATAGCAGACAATCCCGCCATAGGTTTGTCTGATGAGACAATATTATATTTTGGCAGATCATCTCCCTCTCCGCTCGGATAAATCACCAGTTTTTTTACATCAACTTGCTTTTGTTCGTCGGGTTGCAATTCATAACGTGAGGTTAAGAATTCTCCATTGATATTTCGAACAATATCACCCTGCCATCTAAAAATCGGCACAAACTGTTGTTCTGCTTCAGCAGTAAATTCAGAATACAAATAATACTTATTCCATCGTTCCGAAACAAAATTAGGCCATAAAATAACTTTTCCGGGATCGTTTTGCCAACTAATTTCATATTCCCTGGTATTCAAAGCAACTTCTTGCCCATCAATTTCTACCAACATAGAAACAGCAAGCTGCCCCGAATCAGTTATTGTTGCCTTCAATCGAGAGTTGCCTCCTTGTGTATATCCCAAAAGACCCGAAAGTGAGTTTTTGAAAATATCCAATCCATTTTCTGAAAGAGGCAACGAGAAATAGTAACAACTATTGTCTTTAATATCTCTTACTTGTACATAATAGATGGGGCCATCCGACCGTTTTGGCCGTTGATTTGCTTCCTCTGCCCAGCCAACCACAAATCTATCATTACTTAATAGATTTTGCACATCCCCAATCACTTTATAATCGCCGTCGTTAGTATAGGTAAAAGTGAAATCAGGCTTTAAATACACAGGAACATTACTATTCAAAAGTGTAGAGAACGGACAACGCAAATTACTGTATTGAGCAACCGGCCCCTTATCAACTAATTTACCCTGACCTTTCTTGAAAAGCTCATCTTCCCATTTTCGACTAATTGCTTTAAAGCCCGAAAGATCTAATTTGCGTTTGTCTCTCCGTTGTGAATTGACTTTCTTTTCAAACTGCTCTAAATTCCCATTCATGTTCTTCACAAACAAGTATAGTTTTTGTAAAAGAGCTGGAGTTGAAATATACCTGGTGGGGTCTTCAAACAATCCGTTTCTATACCAATTGATATCCGTCATGTCAGCCTTCAGCTTTGAGTAATTCACGCCCGTGAAGAAACCTGTCATTGGCGACGTTCCACCCACAAGGTGATTCTTGTAATAAATTAACTGAATATATGGCTTGGCATCAGGGTCTTTCGACAATGCATCTTGGTCTGACCAAACATCGCTATCATCAAACAACATCCTGCCAAAAGCCGAAGCAATGTCATAGTTATCACCCGTTGAATCCATAACGATTGGTTCTGAGAACTTGATTCTATCTGGGAACAACGCCATCACAGCAATCAAGCCCTTCCACTCTGCACAAAGCATTTCATAGAACTGGTCTAATCCAGAAGACTCAATATTGGGATCAGGGTTGGCGAGGGTGTCAAAGGCAAACTTAAAAAGCCTGGCTCTTGCCCATGGTGAAGGCACTCCAGATATTAGGGCATTTAATTTGTCTGCCGTCAAATTATCCAAAACCTTCCCTGTATTGATGCCTTGTACATAGGAGAAAGCATCGTCAAGGTCATTCCAAACACCTTGGGTTCCTCCTTTTGTCGTATAACTCTTTATCAATAGTGCTTTTGTCATAGTTCAATCATTTGAATTGGTAAAGTGAAACTAAAGTATCATACATCTGCTTCAGCAATTGTTCATGTCTATTAGTTAGCGAAGCAGCTTCGTTACTCTTCCCCTCGTAGATCTTGAGAAAAGCTTTTTTAAACTCATTAAACTTGGGTTTAATTGCGGATGCACTAAAATGGTTATCCTTTCCTACTCCATCTTCCTTGTACAGTTTTTTGTTCCAATCGCATTTGCTCAATTCCTTTCGCTTTTCTGGAGTAAAGATTTCCGAATTAAAAACAAAGTTGTCTCCTTGTCCTGCTGACCGATACAATTGTCTCAACCAACCCTCTGTTAATCTATCCTCTTTGTCTAATCCAAAATGGAACAAAGCAAAGTAATCTTTCAGTCCATTGATTTGTACAACATTAACATCAGAGAATCCTTCAATATGCTGATCCCCACTTTGCAAACCGGCAACAAAATCATAATCTGTGTCATTGCAAAGAATGGACGAAATTACCAGCATACCGAATTTCTTTGCGAATTCCTCTGCTCTATCTTGTCCAACAAAATCCTGAAACTCCAGCTTACCGTCATCGTTCACCGATCGATACTGATAATCGGTTGTTTGTTCCTCTTTATTAACATTAAGTCGTGATTCATCAATGCTATAGAAATCCAAAGCCGCACATGCAGCAAGTAGTTCAATGTAATGAGAATCGTTTTTCTGCTTATCGCCACCTGTGATGGTTTCATTGATGGCATCCGAGTTCTTTTGCATAGGATTCCAATCAAGCCCAGGAGTGCCCATCATATAGAATTTTTGATACGTTGCTTTTACTGTAGCATCGTCCTGATAGAACATCATGGCTGCTTGTGAATTCATTGCAAACTTATCTGACGTAGCAATGATTTTTTGTTCATTGCGCTCTGCCTCTGATGGCACCTTGAAATTAAAATAGGCCGTCAACAAAGTTGAACCAAAAAATGCACTGTTCAAAACATCCACGGAACCGTTGGATAAAATATTGGCCGCTTCTGATATAGCTTGTGGGATAATTGGAATAGAAGAGGCTCCTGTTCCACCAAATACAGACCCTAAAATAAACACTCTGGGATGCCCGTTTTGTGCAGCATTAATTAAAGCTTGAAGAAAATCTTGTAGTTGGTTTTTCCTCGTTTTTTTAGCCTCCTCAATAATGGAATGATACATCATCATCGAGCCAAGATGAGTTTGAGCCCTGTATCCATGACGAAGATTAAAACCTTCAACATCATCAGAAAAAACCAAATCTGCTAAATCTGTTTTCTCCCTTTGATTATATTGAGTGTCACCATAACCAAACACATCTTTAAAGGAACTCTTTTCCTCATAATTTGGACTAAACTCATAATATTTCAGGTTAGCAGAGAAAAACGTATCCTTATTAGCTGTTCTATTCTTCGCATCCAAAGACTTCACTTTAAGATAGGCATCCTTTACTGCTTTCAGACGAGCAAAGTTACCATTGTTCTTATCTGTGTCTAATGCCAACAAATGCAGGTCTGTATCGTCAAACATGCCAATGCCACACAAATGGATAAGCGACTCAATACACCGCATCCCTGTTCCTCCGATACCCAGTACAAAAAATTTCTTTGCCATATTCTATTATTTTTTATGTTTGAAGAAGACGGTTGCAAACTTTGATTTTTTGAAAATCAAGGCAATAAGAAAACCAAAAAGCAGATAACCTACTACCGTTATCAGAAGACACAATAGATTGGTCGAACCAAATTGACTTTGAAATCCGGCATTTCTAATAGTAGCCATAACGACAGTTTGGTTGTAAACCCAAAAAGCCAAAGCCGAAACTACACAACACAAGATAAAAACTATTCTTCTTGCTATGTAAGAATTGTCCTTTCCTCCTTTGTAGGGGATTAAAGTTGTTATGACAAAAGACACAAGAAGTGCCACCGCCATAACCACAACCGCACAAATAATAGTTTCTTGCTTTAATGCGGTCAATTGTGAAATGGTTGTTACTGGATGCTGTTTCTGGCAAGAAACGACAGAAAACGCTAATAACATCAGGACAACAAGTCCGAACAAACCAGTTTTTTTCATTTCATTATCCCTAATTCCGTGTCGGGCACAACTTTTTGATCGTTATTTATTTATGATTAATATTTATTACTCCTAACATATATAGTATAAATGGTTTTACCCTGTATCAAGCCTTCAACGTCTGTCTTAGACACAGCTTGTTTGATGCTTTCAGCAATTGAACGATTGGTCTCTCCTGGTCTATCTATTGACTGAAATTCGAATATTGCTTCAGCCATAGGATTATGAGAGAAGTTGTTGATGAATGATTTAACGATGATATCTATCTTGAAATAATTATAAGGTTTACTGTCTAAAATCTCAGGATTGAAATTCTGTACATCAAAATGAATGTTGATATCTCCATGTTTTTTGAATTCATCTTTGTCAAGTTTCATAAAATGTTCGGCAGGGGATAGTTGGATAGGCATTACATCTGTTATTTGAGATGCCGTAAGACCAGAATCAAGGCTATCCACAAAAGCTGTATATACCTCGTTAATATTAGTAACGACGAGTTCAATGTCTTCTATTCGGTAGCAACCACCTTGGAAATTTTTATCCAGTTTTAGACCACTTATCACCGGCTCTCCATCCGGAATCAGCTCCCCTGTTTTTTCGTCGTATGCCTGAAGGATATATTTTTCAATATTCTTCCAATCCATCAAGCTCCAATCCTGTATTTCATAACTTCCATGTCCTTCTGGTGTACATTCCAGCAATTCATGTGGCGTTGACGAAAACTCAAAAGCAGTATTTGTTGTCATCAAAGTTGGATTATTAGCTGTTAGGTGATAGTATTTTACATCTGGATAATCCTCAAACCTAACATTCTTCCGTACTCTATCAAAAATATTATCCTTGAGCCGTGTATCTGTGAATAAAAAATAGAATCTCTTCTTATCATATAGGTGTCCATGATAATATTCAGTGTATGGTTCAGAAAACACATAAATATCATGGCCTCGTTTTAGCCATTTCTCAATTGCCAGTGCCATGTATGGATTATTCGGATTATCTCTCGTAATAGTTTGTTCATAGAACTCCCCATCTGTAAGAAGTACCGCTTCCGTTTTACCATTTGCTATATCGTTTACAGCACCAACCAAGTCCGCGTAGTTTACTTCATTCACAGAACGAAGTAAAGTATAAACATCTCCATTTTCTTTTGTAATATCACTGCCTTTTATCGACCAGTAACTCTTAGTAGCATTAGATATCGTAGGAACCATATCCATGTAAAAATGCGAAGCTGGAGTCTGATTTGCACCCATAGCTTGAGCAATACATGTCGAATAATCAACATATAAGGCCAAACTATCCTCAATAAGTTCATCTTCCTGTGCCATAAAATAAGCATGATGGAAATCATTGAGATAGTTTATCTCTGTAGGTGTTCCAGATTGCTTACAACTAGTCAATGATAAAAAGAACACTGATAATAGTAAATTTGACAAAAACAGTTTTTTCATACAAACTATTTTTTCCTCCGCCAAATACCCGAACACGGAATGTAACATTTTAACTATCTTTGCTACACACAAAAAGAAAGCGGGGTATCTCTTGCTGCTGTTCCACTCTTTAGGTCCTGAGAAACCCGCACAAGGAACAAGCAGCATAGATACCCACGCTGAAACCGTGGGCATCTACCTCCGCTCTGTTTCTGCTTGTGCATATTGAATTTCTCAGGTTCAAAGAGTACAAAAACAAGCTCGGCAAACGCCTTCTTTACAATATGTCTCCCCCATCGCCACATCCTTCGCAGGATGCTACCGCATGGGGAATGCAAAAATAGGAAATAGTTTTAAATAGCCAAGGTTTTTTCTTGGCTTTTTTGCAGAAAAACAAAGGACTTTAATAAATAAGGAAAATCACTGTTTTATAATCCTCAAAAAATCATCCAACGATAGCACATCTATAAATGGATAAACTTCCTGCAACAAACTTATTATCATCCGGATCAGTGGTAATCAAGTTAAAATGATAATAAGGAGTGATAAACTCAACAAAACTACTATTAATAAGCGACCTAACTACGACTTCCACAGTTTCTACATCTGTAAGCCTTTGAAGTATTTCTGTGTATTCCTCCAAAATCTCATTGGTAATACACATGGTATTCTCTCCCCTCTCAAACGACAACTAGACATCATGATAAATACTTTTCTCTGGAACACTCTGAATAAGGCAATTGGTGTCAAGTACTATCCTCATTTCCCAAGTTTATGCAAATCCATACTATTGATCTCATCAAGCCTCTTCTGATCAAGCACACCTGAATCCCATAACTCATTTAAACGCTGCTTCATCTTTTTTGAGTAATATTGATAGCACCTCCTTAAGCTCATCAAGACTTTCCTGAGAACTATCAATCGCAAACATTCGAAGCAATTGTATTTGGGTCGGATTAAATACTGTTGTTGCTGCTTGTTCCATCTCTAAATCTCCTTTTTTTGTGTGCAAAAATAATCATTTTTGCATTAATAATGCAAGCTTTTCATCATTCTATTTTGACCAATGACGATTATTCACATCAATTGATTACCTTTGCAGGTTTAACAACTTTCCCTATGCACTCCTACAACATCATCGGCGATATCCATGGACGCGACGCTTGGAAACGGCTCGTGGACGAGAACTGCATCAACATCTTCGTCGGCGACTACTTCGACCCCTACCTCGATTTCCCCTTTGAGGAATTGGAGCGGAACTTTCTGGAAATCACAGAATATAAAAAAGAACACAAAGACCAAGTGGTGCTGCTCTATGGAAACCACGACATGAGCTATTTCCCCGAGACACGCGACTATACCAACCGCTATGACTTCGTGAACGCCAAACGGATACGAGAGCTGCTCGACACCACAAAGGAACTGTTCCATGGGGTGGCTTACGCCATCAGAGATGAATATCTGGTCACCCATGCCGGAGTCACCTGCTTGTGGAAAGAAAAATACCTGCCTGATGTGGACGACATCAACCCTACCAACATGGCTGAGGCCATCAACGACCTGTGGAACAAAACAAAAACTCCCTTTACATTCATGCCAAACCATCAAGATGCCATGGACCATAACGGCGAAGATCCTCACCAATCACCCTTATGGGTGCGTCCAGAGGCACTATGCTTGAATAACCTCTACCACGACACCAAAGTCAAACAGATTATCGGACATACCAAAGTGAAGATAATCAAAGAAGTCGCAGGCATCATCATGGTAGATTGTCTGGATAGGGTGGCACAGTCCTTCAAAGTGATTTGAAACCTGCTGAAATAAGATTTTTTTCTCTCGTTTCAGCAATTTTCAATATTGAAAGTTGCTGAAACGAGATTTATTTTTACCTTTGCAGCAGGATACAAATGAGCCAGTCACATGAAAAATAAAGAAAAAATGATTGGTAGAGAACAGGAAACCAAACTGTTAAAAGAATACATCAACTCCAACCGCTCGGAGTTTATCGCTGTCTATGGAAGAAGACGTGTGGGAAAAACTTTCTTCATCCGACAAATCGTCGGTGATAAGGCGTGTTTTGCCCTCACCGGCATGGAAAACGCCAGCATGAAGGACCAACTTACCAACTTCTTCTTCACCTTGAGAAGAGTGTTTCCAGAAGCCACCCAGCCCAAGTCGTGGATCGAAGCCTTTGACAAACTGGAGACCTATCTGGAACACCGCCCCAAAGGTAAAAAAATCATCGTCATCGATGAACTGCCATGGCTGGATACCGTCCGTTCAAAGTTCATCTCAGCCCTAGAGCTGTTCTGGAATGCCTGGGCATCAGCACGCAACGACATCAAACTAATCGTCTGCGGTTCAGCAACCTCCTGGATGATCGACAAGATTATCAATAACCGCGGAGGACTGCACAACCGAAGAACACACCAAATCTATATCGCTCCATTCACCCTCAAGGAGAGCCAACGCTACTTCAAAGCCTACGGATTCGGCTATCGACAAAAAGAAATCGCGGAATGCCAAATGGTGATGGGTGGAGTGGCCTACTACTACTCACTGATGAGACCTGAGGAAAGTGTGGCACAAAACATCGACCGACTGCTTTTCACTGAGAACGGGGAACTCCAAAATGAATTCAACAACCTCTACCACTCGCTGTTTAAAAAGGCTGGGAACCATATCGACATTGTCACTGCCATGGCCTCCAAAGCTAAAGGGATGACCCGCAAAGAGATTTTGGAAGTGACTAAACTAAACAACAACAAAAAGTTCACAAAAACCTTGGAAGAACTCGAGAAATGCGGCTTCATCAGGACTTACATCCCCTTCGGAGAAACAAAACGGGACACTCTCTTCCAACTGACCGACGCATTCACGCTGTTCCATTTCCATTTCTTTACCGTGAATAAATACCAAGACGAGGCATTTTGGACGCACTCCCTCAACAGCCCCCACTATCGCGCCTGGAGTGGATATGCCTTCGAGATCCTCTGCCTGAATCACATCACACAAATCAAAAAAGCACTGGGCATCTCAGGCATCCAAAGCAGAGCTTGTTGCTGGGTGGGAAAAAACAACGGTAACAAAGGGGCTCAAATTGACCTCGTCATCGACCGCGCCGACCAAACCGTCAACATCTGTGAGATGAAATTCTCCCGCGCAGCGTACGAAATCACAAAAACTGATGACGCAAATCTTGAAAACAAACTCAACATCTTCTTGGAACAAACCCACACAAAAAAGTCACTGATGATAACGATGGTTACAAGCTTTGGAATTAAACCAAATAAATATAGCGGAAATATTCAAAATCAAGTAATTATGGATGATTTATTTAATTGAAAGTTGCTGAAACGTCTTTTTTTATTTCCGTTTCAGCAACTTTCAAATACATATTCATCAACTAAGACCCTAAACCTCACCCCCCAACCCCCTCTCCATAGCGGAGAGGGGGAGCACTCTACCCTGGGGCTTTTCTACCGAGATATAACGCCTAACGGCGTATCTACCTTTAATTTCTCAATTCTCTTTCTGCTGATAAACTCTCAATTCACTTTCTGCTGAGCTTTACCCTTTAACGGGATACCACTAACCTCTATCTAATCTTTCCTCTCTAACTTTTCCTCTCGTCTCTAGCCTATTCGACCGAGAGAAAAACCCTCACAGAATAGCTCTAATAATACTCTTATTATTAAGGCAAATAAATATAACGAAAATATTAAAAATCAAGTGATTATGGATAATGTATTTAATTGAAAGCTGCTGAAACGGAAAAAATAAAAGGCGTTTCAGCAACTTTAAAATACATATTCATCAACTAAGACCTTAAACCTCAACCCCCTGCCCCCTCTCCATAGCGGAGAGGGGGAGCACTCTAACCTGGGGCCTTTTCTGCCGAGATATAACGCCTAACGGCGTATCTACCTTTAATTTCTCAATTCTCTTTCTGCTGAGCTTTACCCTTTAACGGGATACCTCTAACCTCTATCTAATCTTTCCTCTCTAACTTTTCCTCTTGTCTCTAGCCTATTCGACCGAGAGAAAAACCCTCACAGAATAGCTCTAATAATACTCTTATTATTAAGGCAAACAAATAAAACAAAAATATTAAAAATCAAGTGATTATGGATAATGTATTTAATTGAAAGTTGCTGAAACGGGAAAAATAAAAGGCGTTTCAGCAACTTTCAAATACATAATCATCTCCTAAGACATTAAACCTCACCCCCCTGCCACCTCTCCAATATGGAGAGGGGGAGCGTACTACCCTGGACCTTTTCTACCGAGATTTAACCCCTATCGGGGTAGCTCCCTCTAAATTCTTAATTCTTAATTCTATATTCTCTTTCTACCGAGATTTAACCCCTATCGGGGTAGCTCCCTCTAAATTCTTAATTCTATATTCTCTTTCTACCGAGATTAAACCCCTATCGGGGTAGCTCCCTCTAAATTCTAAATTATAAATTCCCCATCGCCTTCAACCGGAGCATCTCATCACGATAGGCGGCGGCAGCAAGGAAGTCCATCTCCTTGACCGCCTTTTCCATGTTCTTCTTGGCTTCCTGAATGGCTTTCTCAAGTTGTTTCTTCGTCTTATATTCCACTTGCTCAGCAGCTATCGTTACAGGATGCTCGGACTGTTGTGAATAGACGGAGACACTCTTCCTGCCCGTGGCATCGGAAAGGGCACTGTCGATGGATTTCACGATGGTTTTGGGTACGATGCCATGAGCCTCGTTGTATGCGATTTGCTTGGAGCGGCGACGGTTCGTCTCGTCGATGGTCTTCTGCATCGACTCGGTGATGGTGGCGGCATACATGATAACCTTGCTCTCAGCGTTACGCGCAGCACGGCCAGCGATCTGCGTCAACGAACGCTCGGAACGCAGGAAACCTTCTTTGTCAGCGTCAAGGATAGCCACCAGACTCACCTCGGGCAAATCCAAGCCCTCACGCAACAGATTCACTCCTACCAACACATCGAACTCGCCCAAACGCAAGCCTTTTAAAATCTCCACACGCTCCAAGGTATCTACATCGGAATGGATATATCTCGCCTTGATTTTCAGACGATTGAGATAAGTATTCAGTTCCTCAGCCATTCGTTTCGTCAAGGTGGTCACCAGCACACGCTGCTGCTTTTCGATGACCCGCTTCACCTCATCGAGAAGGTCATCCACCTGATTGACGCTGGGCCTGACCTCGATAACCGGATCCAACAACCCCGTCGGTCGGATCAGCTGCTCCACATACACGCCCTCGCTCTGCTGAAGTTCGTAATCGGCGGGAGTGGCACTGACGAAGATCTTCTGCCCTGTCAAGGCCTCGAACTCGCTGAACTGCAAGGGCCGGTTATCCAACGCGGAAGGCAAACGAAAACCGTATTCCACCAGGGTCTGCTTGCGGGAACGGTCGCCACCATGCATCCCTCGGATCTGCGGAACCGTGACATGACTCTCGTCGATGACGGTGATGAAGTCATCAGGGAAATAGTCTAACAGACAGAACGGCCTCGTACCAGGGCTACGACCATCGAAATAACGGGAATAGTTCTCAATGCCCGAACAGTAACCCAGCTCTTGCATCATCTCGATGTCATAGTTCACACGGTCCTCCAAGCGTTTGGCCTCCATGTTTTTACCTATCTCACGGAAATACTCAGTCTGCTTGAACATATCTTGCTGAATCTCCTCGATGGCGGAATGCAACTTAGCTTGGGAGGTGATGAAGATGTTCGCAGGGAAAATCGTAATCTCTGACATCTCATCGATACGGCTGCCTGTAATCGGGTTAAAACTCTCAATGGTGTCAATCTCATCGTCCCAAAACACAATACGATAGGCAATATCAGCGTAAGCCGGAAACACGTCGAGGGTCTCCCCTTTCATCCGGAATTTGCCCTGGGTGAACTCTATCTCATTGCGAGTGTAAAGCGCACTGACCAAGGCCTTAGCCACATCGTCGCGGCTACGTCGCTGTCCACGAGCCACATAGATCACATTCTCGTTGAAATCATCAGGGTTGCCGATGCCATAAAGACACGACACCGACGAAACCACGATGATGTCTCTTCTTCCCGACATCAAAGCGGTGGTCGTGCTCAACCTAAGCTTTTCGATATCGGAGTTAATGGACAAGTCCTTTTCAATATAGGTGTTAGTAGAAGGGATAAACGCCTCCGGCTGGTAATAATCATAGTAAGAGACGAAATATTCCACGGCGTTTTCCGGGAAAAACTGCTTGAATTCGCCATAAAGCTGTGCCGCCAAGGTCTTGTTATGGCTCAATATCAAAGCTGGACGGTTGAGTTCCGCCAACACGTTGGCAACAGTAAAGGTCTTTCCCGACCCTGTGACACCGAGCAAGGTCTGAGCGGGATCGCCCCGCCGAAGCCCTTCCACGAGCTGCCGTATCGCTTCTGGCTGATCACCAGTGGGCTTGAATGCTGAGTTCAGTTTAAATTCCATGTTTCAACGAAAAATCCATCACAACGGGATAATGGTCGGATCCTTTGAATCGGATACGTTTGAATCTTGTCGTCTGTATATGCTCGTTGCCCCAGACATAGTCAATCCGCAACAGCGGGAGTTTACCCGCGTATGTATGCCCGATGCCACGACCTGCCACAACAAAACCATCCGTGAATCCAGATGACTTAATACGATGATAAGTATAAGACAAAGGAGTATCATTCAAATCACCACAAATTAGCATCGGCCTGCCATCATGAGGAAGATCTTCAAGCATCTGTTTCACTTGCTTGCTGCGTCTTAGATAAGCGTTTTTCAGTTTTACCAAGATCGATTTCCCATGTTCTTGGATCTCCTGCTTGGTGTTGCCAGGCTCTGAAATCATCGAGACCTCTTCCTTCGTCAAAGTGTTAGAGGCCAAATGCGTGCAAAGGACCAGGAATTTCCCTTTTTTGCCTGCATCAACCTCTGCTACAGCACCATACTCGTTTTCCTTGCCAAAATGCGTCTCGTCCTTGACGGGATGAATCGGAAAACAGGAAAAAATCACATTGCCTCCATAATAGGCTTTTGTGTGATAATAATGATAAGGCATGTCAATCATCTCACCAAAAAGCCTGATGCACTCTTTCAGCCATGTCTTGGGCACAAACAATCCGAACTCCTGAATACAAAGCACGTCAGGATGTTGTTCGCGGACCAGATTAGCGACCTCGTAAGCCACATCCAAGGATTTCTTGTCTTCCTTATATATATCTTTGAAAATCTGAACGTTATAGGACATCACGCGAAGGTCACCTCCCTCCTGACTCTTACCGAATGAGAAGGAACGCAGCAAGCCCGGAACCGCTATCAACAAAGCCAGAATCGCCACCCACACCCTTCTTGACCAAAGCAACAGCAACAGTCCAAAGATGACCACGTTGAAAAGCAGTATCTCCCAAAAAGCCAGCCCGAAGAAAGATGTCCACACAAACCTGGCTGGATCGATATAACTGCTGACCACACTAATCGCCATCGCCACAACACCGACAAAAGCGAGCAATGTCAACAATCCGACAATCAGCTTGCCGAAAAAACCCCTTCCCTTCTTTTTTTCCGTTTCCATCACAGCTTAGTATAATTGTCCTTTTTTCTTCCAAATCAACAAGATAATCAATCCTATCAGCATACCTCCAAGATGGGCAAAATGCGCCACATGGTCGCCCGAAGAAAAGATTCCCGTCAGCAACTCGATGACCGCATACCCAATGACAAACCATTTCGCCTTGATGGGAACTAAAAAATAAAGGTAAATCATCGAGTTAGGAAACATCATGCCAAAAGCGAGCAACAAACCGTAGATGGCTCCTGAGGCACCGACCGTGGTCATGAGATTCAGATATTGCGACATAGGAATAACCCCACTACCCGTGTTAACCATTTGGTATTGTGATAATTGAGTAACATACTCGATATATTGCACACCCTCTTGAAGCAGTCCTGCACCTAATCCACACAAGATATAATAAAGCAAGAATCGTTTGGGACCCCAGATGTTCTCAAGGGTGTTGCCAAACATCCAAAGAGCGAACATGTTGAAAAACAGGTGCGAGAAGTTGCCATGCATGAACATATACGTCAGAAGCTGGAATGGCTTGAAGTCAGAAGCCATGAAAAAATGCAGACCAAGAATATTACCCAAGTCAATGCCGAATCTTGCCAAAGCAAGATCAGCTAAAAAAAGGATGCCGTTGATAATCAAGAGGTTTTTGACAACAACAGGCAAAAATGAGAAACCAGTAGGACTATATTGACCGTTCATTGTTTTAGTTATTCAGTTGTTCAGTGATTTTTTCTAGGGTAAAAATGGTATATATTTTTTTGCCATCAGGGGCGACTTCGGCGACAGTGCAGCCAAAAAGCTGATCCACCATGTTTTGCATCTCCAGATCCGTGAGAGGAGTCATCGCCTTGACTGACAGCTGCGAAGCCATAGTCTTGGCGATGCCGAGTTTGCGTTCCAACTGCAAGTCGGAGCGATTGATTTTATAATTGTCGATCATCTTCTCCAACAGAGTCACTGGATCACCTCCAGAAAGGTCAGCGGGCGTGCCGTTGATGACAAAAGTGGTGGCGTTGACCTGCTCCAGGACGAAACCCACACTCTGCAGCTCAGGTAGCATATCGTGCAACAGTGATGCATCATTGACATTCAAGGTCATAGGCTGCGGGAAGAGCTCTTGCTGCGAATGACCAGAGTTGTTTTCCATCTCCTTCAGAAACTTCTCAAAAAGAATGCGGTAATGTGCCCTGTGCTGGTCCACAATCAGCAGTCCCGACTTCACTGTGGTGACAATATACGTCTGGTTTAACTGCACATAATGCGACTTCGACTCAGCCTCCGATTGAACAGCTAAACCCCCATCTTTTTGAATGTCAGAACGTTCTCCATAAAGCAACCTCCAGTCTCCTGGATCGGATTTCTTTTCAAAAGACTGGAATCCGCCAAACGAGCTGTTAGAGAATTCTCTTTTCTGATGGAAAGGATTATAAGTAGGATCAATAGGGATATCAGGCTGGATGATCGGGTTTGTGGACTTCACCACCTCACCAAAGTCGATGTTGAGGTTGGTAGGCTCATCAAAATCAATCATCGGCGAGAGGTTATGTTGACCAATGGCCTTTCGAACCGCAGCATGAAGGATGGCATATACCAGCTTGACATCGAGGAAGTTGACCTCAGTCTTAGTGGGATGGATGTTGACATCGATATCCGCTGGATTCACCTCGATATTCAGAAAATACCCAGGATAGCTGTCCTGTGGGATCATCTCCA
This sequence comes from Bacteroidales bacterium, assembly GCA_016281295.1. The sequence continues at coordinate 5,967 of JAEEII010000153.1, read as the reverse complement.
TAAAGGCGTTCTCGATGGCATGATGCAGATAAGGGTGCTTGATGAAGCGTTTATTGACGAAGAAATACTGCTCGCCACGGGTCTTCTTGGCGCACTCGGCCTTCATAATGTAGCCGTGGATGCATACACTATCGGTATCTTGGTTCACTGGAAGCAGCTTCTCATCGTAGCTATTGCCGAAGAGTCCCATGATACGCTGTTTGAGGTTACCCGGATACAGATGATAGAGCTCCTTGCCATCGCTGGTGAGCGTGAAGCCTATCTCGGGGTTCATCAGCGAAACACGGGTGAACTCCTCTACCACATGACGCATCTCGGCGGCTGGTGACTTAAGGAAGTTACGACGAGCCGGAACGTTGAAAAACAAGTTCTTAACTGTGAAAGAGGTCCCTGGTGCCATTGGAATCAAGGTCTGATCCTTAACCACTGAACCCTCGTTGATAATCTTCACCCCCACCTCGTCTTCCTTGCGCCGGGTCTTCAACTCCACCTGGGCAATGGCGGCGATACTCGCAAGTGCTTCACCACGGAAACCCATGGTACGGATCGAGAACAGGTCCTCCGCCTTGCTGATCTTGGAGGTGGCGTGCCGCTCGAAACAAAGCCTCGCATCGGTCTCCGACATGCCACAGCCGTTGTCGATGACCATGATCAAGGCCTTGCCAGCGTCTTTCACCACCAAGTCAATCTGGGTAGCTCCCGCATCAAGGGCATTCTCCATCAGCTCCTTGACCGCTGAGGCAGGCCGTTGGATGACCTCTCCCGCAGCAATCTGGTTCGCCACACTGTCCGGTAGTAACTTTATGACATCAAGCATGTTAATAACATTATTGCCCCATCAGGCCCGAGATGATGTTAGTCAGCACCGGGGTGCAGAACAAATAATAAAAAGCAAAGCACACCACCGCCACGATGATGAAGGTACGCACCATCTTAGACCGACGTTCGGAAGGATCTTCCTTGTCCTTTTCTGTGCCCCATTTTTTGCGCATCTCAAGACGCAGCTGCTCCTCATGGCTCAGGTTAGTGTTGTAACCCGCTTCAGCTTTTTTACGTTCCCACTCTTCTTTCTGAGGGTCGTAATACCTTGGGATATAGTTAAATCCCCTTGGCTTATGTTTATAGAAGAATCCCATCTTTTAAATGATTGAATCGGCAAAGATACTTATTTTTTTTCAATCTCGCAATTAAAGACTATCTTTGCAGCCTCATGCGACAACAAAACACACGAAATACCTGGCTTCCTTCCCTGATCATTTTGATGGTCGGGATGCTCTTGTTTGCCTTGAATCTGATGATAGGCAGCGTGACCATCCCATTGAGGGATTTTTGGCAAGTATTGCTCGGACATGGCGACGAAACGGCAAGGACAATCATCATGGACTACCGTCTCCCCCAGGCCATCACCGCTTTGTTTGCCGGTATAGGACTCTCAGTGTCAGGACTTTTGATGCAGACGCTATTCCGAAACCCCTTAGCTGACCCCTCCATCCTTGGCATCTCCAGCGGTGCCAGTTTGGGCGTGGCTGTAGTGGTGTTGTTGACAGGTCATCTCAGTGGCATGGCAGTAAGCACCATGCCAGGATGGTCCACCATCGGTGTCACCCTCGCGGCCTTTGCAGGTGCCTTCATCGTGCTACTTTTAATCCTTGCGCTCAGCTCCAGGCTGAAGAGCATGGTGAGCCTCATCCTGGTGGGTATCATGATCGCCTACATCGCAGGCTCTGTCACCGATGTGCTGAAGTTCTTCAGTCAGAAAGAAGATGTCCACACCTTTGTGATATGGGGTTTCGGCAGCTTCTCCAATGTCGGCAAGAGCCAGCTGGGCTACCTATCCATCACAGTGACCGCCGGAGCCATTGTCGCATTTATACTATCTAAATCACTGAACCTCTTCCTATTAGGCGAACGATATGCAGAGAACCTCGGACTCAACATCCGTCGCACCAGCTTACTGACCATCTTAATCTCTGGCTTTCTGATGGCAGTCATCACCGCCTTTTGCGGTCCTATCGCCTTCATCGGTCTTGCAGTACCCCATCTGGCCAGGTTCACCTATCATACCAGCAACCACTTCACGCTCATACCGACAACTGCGGTCATCGGCATGGACCTCGCCTTGCTCTGCAACCTCATTGCCAGACTTCCTGGATTCGATGGCAACCTTCCCATCAACTCAGTCACCGCCCTCATCGGCGCACCTATCGTCATCTATGTCATCTTCCATCGCCAAAAAGTGTTATCGAAATGAAAGAAGTACTGAAAACCATAGGATTACAGATTGGATACCATGGAAAACCCCTGTTTCCTGCCATTGACGTAACCCTTCATGAAGGCGAGCATGTAGCCCTGATAGGTGCCAACGGAAGCGGCAAAACCACCCTGTTCAAAACCCTCACGGGAACCTTGAAACCAGTTGCCGGCCATATAGAGCTGTGCGGGAAACCATTGGAAGCCTACAAGCCGAATGAACGCGCCAAGCGTTTCTCTTTAGTGCTCACGGAAAAACCAGACGACCTCTTTCTGAAGGTGTTCGACATTGTCGCCTCTGGACGCTATCCCCATTCAGGACTCATGGCAAGACTGAGTGACGAAGATTATGATATTATTCAACAAAAACTTCAAATAACAGGCGTTGAACATCTCATTAACAGAGACTTTGTCTCACTCAGTGATGGAGAAAAACAAAAGGTGATGATTGCCAAAGCTTTGGTACAGGACACGCCTATCATCTACATGGACGAGCCCACCGCTTTCCTGGACTACCCCAGCAAAGTGGAGCTGATGCTTTTGATCGCCCGCCTCGCCAAAGAAGAGCAGAAAACCATCCTGTACAGCTCTCACGACTTGGAGTTACTCATGAAACGCGCCTCTACGATGTGGGTCGTGGCTAAGGGAAAACCACTCGCAACCGGGCGACCGGACACATTGGGAGGGCTAATGGATGAGTATTTGGGAATTAAGAATTAAGAATTGAGAATTAAGAACTAAGACAAATAAAGGTTATTTAAAATGAAAAGAATATTAAATAATATAGTTATTATAATTATTACAACAATTGTCATGTCATCCTGCCAAGAAAAAACCACGGTGGATCTCATCGTCCACAACGCCAATGTTTACACTGTTAACGAAGCTTTTTCGAAAGCACAGGCTTTCGCAGTGAAAGAGGGCCAATTCGTCGCTGTAGGCGATGAAAACGACATCACAAGCCATTACACCGCCAACGAAGTAATTGACGCTCAAGGCCGTGCGATATATCCCGGCTTCATGGACGGTCATAGTCATTTTACTGGCTACGGCGAGAACCTCGTCCGCTGGGCCGACCTCAAGGGATGCCGCTCCTACGAAGAGGTCATCGAACGCTTGAAGGAACACGAAAGCCACTATCCAGCCGAATGGCTGCTGGGCAGAGGCTGGGACCAAAACCTCTGGGAACCAGCGGAGTTTCCAGACAACCAACGACTCGCCGATGCTTTCCCAGGCAGAAAAGTACTGCTCACCCGCATTGATGGCCATGCCGTGCTGGTCTCCAAAGAGGTGCTGGAACTGGCAGGCATCGACAAAGACTACAAGCAGGAAGGAGGCATGGCCCTTATAAAAGACGGGCGATGCACGGGTGTCTTGCTCGACAACACGGCAGATGTGGCCAAGGCCTTGGTGCCTCCAATGGACGTTGAACAACGTGTGAAGGCTCTTAAAAAAGCACAGGAAAACTGCCTCGCAGTCGGGTTAACCAGTATCACAGATGCCGGTTTAGATATTGAAACTATTGATTTAATTGACAGCCTTCAAAACACTGGTTTACTGAAGATTCATGTCAACGCCATGGTCAATCCTGATGACGAGACCATGGATCATTTCATGAGGCAAGGTGTCATCGACAAAGAACGCCTCACCGTCCGTAGTGTGAAGATCTACGCCGACGGTGCGTTGGGCTCGCGAGGCGCCAAACTCCTCGAGCCTTATAGCGACGCGCCCGAGACCAGCGGTTTAATCCTTGAGACCGATGCTTTCTACCACCATGTCTGCCAGAAGGCTCATGATGCGGGATATCAGGTTTGCTGTCATGCCATCGGCGACGGTGGTGCCCATCATATCCTTGACATCTATGCCGAGCATCTAAAAGGCAAAAACGACCTCCGCTGGCGTATCGAACACGCCCAGACCATCACCGAAGAGGACTTCGTGAGATTTGGCAGCTACAATGTCATCCCATCGGTTCAGACTACCCACTGCACCTCCGACATGGACTGGGCTGGCGAACGTCTCGGTGCACGTATCAAAAACGCCTACGCCTATCAACGTTTGCTCCAACAGAACGGATGGCTCATCAACGGCACAGACTTCCCCATCGAGGACATCAGTCCCATCTACACCTTTTACGCCGCGGTGGCACGCAAACATTTAGACGGCACACCCGAGCAAGGTTTTCAGATGGAGAATGCCCTCACGCGCGAGCAGGCTCTGCGTTCCATCACGACATGGGTCGCAAAAGGCTGTTTCCTCGAAAACCGCAAAGGCAGCATCGAGGTCGGTAAAGACGCTGACTTCGTGATCCTTGACAGGGATATCATGACAGCGGATGAGCGAGACATTCCCAGCGCCAAAGCCGTGATGACGCATGTCAAATAAAAACACCATCAGGATAAGGACGAGCTCAGAAGGAGATTTCAAAAGCTTTCGCTAATCTTGGTAGTATGGGCGAAAAGTGCGTCCCTTCGACCAGTTCAAATGAGACAGAAGCATCTGTTTTCGTTTTCAGAATACTGGCGGCAAGAACACTCTTCTCCTCCACTGTTGCCATCCTTTTTTCCTTGGCGTTCTTCTCCTTCTCCCCTAACAACATACAAACCTTCCTAACTTTGGATGACGGTGTGTTTTCATTCATCCAATCGACAAAACCATCATACCATAGTGAGCCTGAGATACTGATGATATTGGCAAACGCATCGGTATTGAAAGCCGCCCACACCGCAAAAAGGCCCGACAGCGAGACGCCGAGGATGGTTCTTTCAGCATCCAAAACGCCCAAACGTCGTTCAGTTTCAGGGATAACCTCGTTGACAAGCTTGTCAAGGAATGATGAAGCATGTCCGCCGAAGGGCTTGGCTTTCTTGAAAACGCCATCAGCCGGCCATGGCGTTAGGTCATCGTTCCAGTTCACTACAGGAATCACGACAATGGAAACGGCATATTTCTCAGACAGCCCTTCCACCCCCTCAGATAAACCCTCGCGGACACCCTCGGGAAGAATCATGTAACAGATTCTGTTCTTATTCTCGTTCATGACTACGCACCATTTACTGACAAAGGTAGCGAATTATTTGACAAATTGTTTGCCTATTTTGGAAAAACCATCAACCTAGCACGGATAAAATTCCAATCAAAGACTTCAAGGCCTTTTGGGGTCCTCAACCTCGCCATCGGAATGAAGAACCGTGACGGCAAGCCAAAGCGCCAGCAATAAGCCGGATTGCATCGTCATAGCACACTTCATTTTTGCTTTTTAGAGAGTCAACTATTTTTAGCGAAAGATAGTGTGAGGATGTGGACAATAGTTTACCAATTCATACATTTTTAGACCCATTTCGTACATTTCGACAAATAACCTATATTTGTAATCCAAAACTTGTTGCTACTTTTGCCTCGTCATGCTGAAGAAGTATCTGATCATATCCACTACGACTGACTTGGTGCGCATCGCGCCCGACAAGATTGTGTTTATCTCGTCGGACGGGAATTACTGTAACCTGGTACAGACGGACAACGAGACGCGAATGCTCACGTTCCAGCTCGGGCAGGTGGAGAATTTGATTCGGGAACAGCTTGGCACCGACAGCAACCTGTTTATCCGTATAGGCAGGGGGCTTATCATCAATCGCAACTAGATGTATTATATCAATATCCAAAGGCAGAAGCTCATCCTATCGGATTTGTCGCCTCTTACGCATACCGTTTCGGCAT
>JAEEII010000152.1 GCA_016281295.1 Bacteroidales bacterium | reverse complement strand
TTATGCCAAGGGTAAATGGCTATGATGAGAACAATGGAGTAGTCTTAACTTTACCTGGTGGTAACAAGATAAATACCGGCCTGTCTTCAGAGGAAATCTTAGAACAATTAGACTTGGATTATCAAGATGTTTACGATTACTATGGTGGGGCTGAGGAATTATACTAATCTATCTTATCTTCATTAAAATTAAACTGACATGAAAAAGAATGATTCAACTATTGTGGAAGGTTTTCCTCCATTGATGTGTCATGAGCCTCGAGTATTGATTTTGGGAAAAATACCAGGGAAGAAGTCTATTAGTACCAATGAGTATTATAATGATAATAGAAATCGGATGTGGAAGATGTTGGCAGAATTATCAACACAAAAATTGCCTACAAATTATACCGAGAAAAAGGTGTTATTAGAACATTTGCATGTCGTACTTTGGGATTATTATCAGTTTGTTGAGCGAACTAATAGCACGGATAAAGGTATCCTAAAAGGAACTCCAAAAACTCCAAACGATATTGTCGGTTTTGTTAGAAAAAATCCGTCTATAACAAAGATTGCCATAAATGGTTATGGAAATTACGATGAGTTTGGAGAAAAATTACAAAATCAGCTCGGACAATCCATCAAAGTGTTTCGTTTGCCAGAAACAAGCGGTTCCAACGCTTCTTGGACTTTAGAAAAACTGTGTAAGGAATGGAGCGTTGTGTTTGAACTATGAGGTAGTGTTTCAACCAGTGTGCCCAGTTCCAGCGGATTTGCAATCCGATAACACATTGTATTTCTTATTTATACATTCACTTCGCCACCTCCACAATCTTCTCTCCCAACGCCAACTGAATCAGGGCAATGGTTTTGCTGTCGCCTCGTTGATTTCCTCATAAAGCGCTACCGGTCCCTCGTGCCAAAGCTTGGTTTCCTCTATTTCCAATCTCTTGTACATTTCCGACCGATAAATTCGACGAATGGCTTCCACAATGCCAACGCCCGTATCTTCGGAAAGCATTTCGGCCAACCAACTCACTTTGGAAGGCAACAAAAGATAAAGATTGTCCTGGGTTATTGCAGTCATAATAGTATCTGTTTTGCTTCGAAGAACTTAATGGTCGTCAAGGATTTGGTAGTATGGAAAAGGTATTGGTCAACGAGTTTGAAAGTTTTCAATTCTGCGATTAGGTTTTGCTTGTTCAATAGGCCGCCTTCATACAAGGCAAAAGCTGCATAAACTCTATCGTTGGCCACAGGCCCGTAAACAACATCATAATCGTGCGAGAAATGTCGATCAGTGCGGTTTTTCATCACAAAGTCGAGCCACTCTTCTGTAGGAGTATCGAAATAAAGACACTTCAAATCTGCTAACATTTCGGTATTCAACTTATACTCATTCACATAGCCTCTATTTTCTTTTGCCTCTTTCATCCTGCGACGCACCCAGTCCTCAGCTTGTTGGTATGAAGTGGTGGCATAAAACCCGGTTCCATAGTCCAAGGTTCGGTTAGATTCCCTGATTTCTGGTTGTGCGACTCGCCCAAGGCTTCCGTGATACAGTATCATGATGCTTTCTGTTTCCTAATGTTGATAAACTCGTCAATGTCCTCCAAAATCCATTGGTAGCTTTGCGTGTGCAAAATCTCGTAGTTCTCGGCCAAATAGTCAAGCACACCATATTGGTTTAGTTCTTCAAATGATTGACCACCAGTCAAATGTTTGGCATTTTTGTATTGCTCAACGCAAAACGAAACGAAATACGATATCCTTTTTTGCTCGCTGTCCATAAGTGTGTTTAATGGCGCAAAAATAGTCACTTTTTAGTTTTGTCGCAACAATGGATGAAAAATAATCACTTCACCACCTCCACAATCTTCTCTCCCAACGCCAACTGAATCATGGCAATGGTCTTGCAGGTGAAGTTGTGGCCACCACCAAGCCAGCGCGTTACGTCAGACGGACGGCGGTGGGTGAGTTCGGCAAGCTGCTTCTTGCTGATGCCTTTTGCTTTCATTATCGCGTCAATACGCTCGGCAATGTCGTCTGTAAGGAAATAGGTTTCCCTCGTCAAAGACGGTATTTTTGCCAACTCTTCGCGCAACATTTCGTCATAAATCTCAATCATACCCTGAAAGTCATTTCTTCAATACCTGTAATCATGTTTTGCTCAATGTATATGGAGCCTTCCTCTTGTGCTTGTTTGAGAAGTTCGTCAAATTTCTGCAAGTCCATCACATAGCCGCTCAACTCTTCGTCCTCATCGTAGGTGCGAGTCTCTTTCAAGCCACCATTGCCGACTATCAGAATTTGGTCGGACATACGTAAGCAATACAACCGCAACTTTCTGGAGTCGAGAGACAAAGCCACAACATTATCATTCATTTTCCCTTCGTAACGGAACATTCTCTCGAACGCACCTTTAGCAATAATTCTGTCAAGAGCGTAAAGGATAGACTGATAATCCTTGTTCAAAGCAGCATTGTCTTTGAATTTTTTGAGAAACTTACGGAACTCGCTTTCGCCGTTGTTGAAGCAAATCGAATAGAGTCCTACTTGGTCGGAGGAAGAGATGGATACAATCTTTGCTGTTCTCATGGTACTTTGTTTTTGTTGATGCCGCAAAGATAATACTTTTTTCCGAAAATTTCGCTTTTATGCGAAATTTATCCAAAAATTCGCAAATCAGTTGATGACAAACTTATTTATTCGTTTTTCAGGTACAATGCTTGAAAAATTGTATTTTTGCTCATCAAAACACGATTATGCAATTCAAAGATGTCATCGGACAAGAAGAAGTCAAACGCAAACTGATCCTTAGCGTGCAGGAAAACCGTGTGCCTCATGCACAACTCTTTTTAGGCCCTGAGGGCAACGGAAAACTGCCGTTGGCCTTGGCCTACGCACAGTATATTCTCTGTCCTCATCGTACTGCAACCGACAGTTGCGGGGTTTGTCCTTCTTGCCAGAAAATCAGCAAGCTGACCCATCCAGACCTGCATTTTGTGGTGCCGACCACAACCACCAAGAGTGTGAAAGGCAATCCTGAATCAGATCTTTTCATGACAGAGTGGCGTGACTATGTGCTCCAAAAAGAAGGTTATGTGGATACCTCTTCATGGTATGAGTTTTTGGACGTGGAGAATAAACAGGGGTATATCTCAGTCCGTGACGCAGCCGCCTTGTTGAGGAAGTTGAGTTTCAAAGCCTACGAAGGAGAATACAAAATCGCAATCATCTGGATGGCCGAGAAGATGCGTGTGGATACGGCTAACAAGTTGCTGAAACTCCTTGAAGAGCCGCCAGAGAAGACTGTGTTTATTTTGATTGCCGAGGATCAGGAGGAACTGCTGGCCACAATCCGCTCTAGAACTTCGCTGGTGAAGATTCCCCGTATCTTACAAAATGACCTGCAAATGGCTTTGGTTCAGCGATTTGGATGCACTGCTCAAGTGGCCTCTGATGCCGCCATGGTGTCAGAAGGCAACTGGCTCAAAGCCTGCCAAAACGTCAAGGATTCCGAGGACCAGAAATATTATTTCCGCACTTTCCAGCAATGGATGCGCCTCTGTTTTAAAGCTGCGATTAATGAGCTTATCGATTTCTCAAACAACATTAAAACCATCGGTCGCGAGCGACAAAAACAACTGCTGGAATATGGCTTGGGCATCGTCCGTAATTCTTTGTTGTTTAATAACAACCTGAATCAACTGGTGATGCTTCCCGAAGAAGAGAAGAAGTTCAATGCGGGTTTTGCTCCTTTTGTGAAACCGTCGAATATCATTCAGATTGCTGAGCTTTTGGAAGAAGCTTCGCGACAAATCGAGAGAAATGGTTATGCTCCGCTGATTTTTTTGGACACCAGTTTTAAAATGACGAAACTGCTGCGGATGAAATAAGGTATTGGTAGGATCGCTCCGGCATGAAATGTCTGACGTCTTTCCCTTCTTTCATGCAGTTCCTGATAAACGTTGATGACACCTCAATCACAGGTGTTTCAAGCACTTTCACGTGGGGATGATGAACCAAATCTCCTCCATCGTAGCCTTTACGCGGAAAAACCAACAGCTCATATCCGTCCAGGATTGCTTGATATTCCCTCCATCGGGGCAGGCCTTGTAAACTGTCCATGCCACAGATGAAAACAAATTGATCCTCTGGATGCTGTGCTGATAACGCCCTTAGCGTGTTAATGGTATAAGAGGGCTTCGGGAGTCCGAACTCGATATCCGAGGCTTTCATTCTGGGATCATCGCCAATGGCGAGTCTCACCATCTCCAAACGGTCACCGTCATCCATCAAGTCCTCTTTTTTCTTTAAGGGATTTTGAGGCGACACCACAAACCACAACTCGTCAAGGTCGGAGAACTCCACGAGATAGTTGGCCAACATCACATGACCGTGATGGATGGGGTTGAATGATCCAGAATACAAGCCTATTCTACGCATGGCGTTTCTTCTTGATCCAAAAAGCTTTGGACGGCTTTAAGGATGTCGTTTTTGGCGGTCTCTAAATCATCATTAATGATGGTGATGTCGAACTTGCCCTTTGCGAAATTCATTTCCCAGTCGGCTTTGGCAAGGCGTTTCTCAATCTCTTCCATGGAGTCGGTTTGCCGGTTTACCAATCTTTCCCGTAGTACATCAATCGAAGGGGCTTGAATGAAAATGGACAAAGCTTCGTCTCCATAGAATTTCTTGATGTTGGTGCCGCCCACCACATCTACGTCAAAAGCGACATGGTAGCCTTCTTCACACATCTTTTCAACGACTGCTTTCAAAGTTCCGTAGCAACGCCCTGGATATACCTCCTGCCACTCCAAAAACTCGTCGTTTTCAACACGTTGTTTGAATTCCTCGAGGCTCATGAAATAGTATTCCACGCCATTTTGTTCTGTCCCACGGGGCTGTCGTGTAGTGGCCGATACCGAAAAGGCCATGTTGGGAATCTCGCTCAATAGATGGTTGACCAAAGTGGTTTTCCCGGAACCTGAAGGGGCAGAAAAAATCAAAAGCTTTCCTTTTTTCATCTTTTTTATTATTGTTCTATATAAATCTTGTGACCGATCTGAAGTTTGGTCTTTGGAGTGACCTTGTTCCATTTGCATAATTTGCTCACCGTAGTGCCATATCTTTTGGCGATGGAACTCAAGGTGTCGCCTTTTTTGATGGTATGCGCAATTCGTTTCGGCACCACTTGTTTGGCTGCTGTCTTGGATTCCTCATCGCTTTGTCCTTCGTGTGAGAAAATGCTGAAATAGTCTTTCCTGAGGGTGAAAACGGTATCGCGTAAAACGCCTTTCTGAAAGTCAAAGATGCGTTCTGGGTCAAACGATTGCCCCATGTAACGGGTCTCGAAATGAAGATGCGGTCCGCTGGATCGTCCTGTGGATCCACAATATCCGATTACTTCACCTGCGGTAACCAAGTCGCCAGCTTGTACCACATAATGGGTCATGTGTCCGTAGTAGGTCTCCAAGCCATTGGCATGACGCAACACGACCACGTTGCCATAACCTCCCGTGTAACGGGTAGGTAGTGCCGCGCGAACAATGCCATCAAAGGCCGCATAAATGGGGTTTCCGTACTCCACTCCCAAGTCAACGCCTTGGTGTTTGTGCCTTTTCCTTAATTTATAGGGAGATACCACTGTTCCATTTCCGGGAATGTGCCATGAATGGGTGGAGTCACATAAAACCAAGGTCACTTTTTCAGGAAGGTCTTTAATATTAATATCCGTGTAGGCATGAACGCTCTCGGTCATCCAATGGTCGTTGCTGATAAAATCGGGCACATCGGGTTTTGGGACGTCCCAATAAGCCCAGGTGCCGTTGTCGAAAAGAAGCACTTTTTGAAATTTGTCATCGGTGTCAATGGTGTCAAACGGCAAAGGAATGCTTCCGCTATGTTCTTCTTTCTCCATCAATTCATCGTCATCTTCCTCAGCATCTTCGTTGTTGGAGTCCAAATAATTGTTGATGAAGATGTAAACGGTGTCGTGAACCACTTCTGTGCGTTTGCTGAAAAGACGTTGAAACCATGTGAGTTTCTTGATGGTGTCTCCTTCATTACTATTGACTATCTCAAAGTCTTGTGCGATGGCTGGAATGCTTAATAATATGCTGATTGTGAGTATGATAAGCCTTTTCATGGGTGATTATTCATGAGTTGAAAGGGCAAAGATACAGAAAAAAGATGACTTAATCGTCGGAAATTTCACTTAATGTCTTTCGATAGGTGGAGAACACATTGGCTCTGGAGATGTAACCGAGGTATTTCCCTTGTTCTATAACGGGGATATTATATTTCCCGGAGACTTGGAATTTTTTTACCACGTCTTCCATCGAGTCTTCCGGATGAATGAGATATTCGGGCAGGACGGTGAACTCTTCGATGGGCCGGCTGTACAGTTCTTGGTTGAACATTACACTGCGGATGTCATCAAAGAGGACATGGCCGCAAAAACTGCCATCCTTGTCCACAACGGGGAAGATGTTCCTTCTGGATTCGGCAATGATCGGGATGAGGTCGCCCAAAGTGGAGCCGCGTTTGACTTTGCTGAAGTTGGTTTCGATGAGGTTGTTGATGGTCATCATGCCAAGGATGCTGACATCTTTGTTGTGAGTGACTTCAACTCCTTGCTCGGCGACAGCGTTAGTGTAAACAGAGTGTTTGAAGAATATCCTGTTGACAAAATAGGATAGGGCGGAGACAATCATCAAGGGGACGATGAGCACATAGCCGTTGGTGATCTCGGCGATGAGGAAGATGCCTGTCAAGGGTGCATGCAGCATGCCTGCAATCAACCCACTCATGCCTACCAACGCGAACTTGGCGGGGTCTAATTCCCCAAGGCCTAAGAAATGCATGGATAGCGCAAAAAACAAACCAGAAAAGGCTCCGATGAACAAAGCGGGAGCAAAAGTGCCTCCCACACCGCCCGCACCAAAGGTTAAGGCTGTGGCAAAAGCTTTCAAAAGGATGATCCCGGCCAAAAGGACCAAAATGGACCAACTGTGTTCTTCCCAGCCCGAGAAAACCGGACTCTCATAAATAGAACTGTAATCGCCCTTCAAGGCTGCGTTGATGGCATCGTATCCCTCTCCATACAAAGCGGGAAACAGATAAATCAGCACTCCTAATACTGTCGCTCCAATAAGAAACCGTTTCCAAGGCGATTGTATGTGCTTAAATCTCCGCTCCATGCCGAAAGTCACCTTCAGGAAATAAGCCGAAACCAAGCCGACAAAAACACCTAAACCAATGTAGTATAATGCGTTGCTTGGAATAAACCCTTCGGTGATGACGGCACTGTATTCCACGGCTTGCCCTAAAAAGAAATAGGAGGTGAGGATGGCGGTAAAGGAGGAGCAGATGATGGGTATCAACGATCCTAACGATAAGTCAATCATCAGGACTTCAAGCGCAAAGAAAATCCCAGTCATTGGGGCTTGGAAAATAGAAGCCAAAGCCGCCGCGCCTCCCATGCCGATGAGCATGATGATCTCTCGGTATTCCAGTTTTAACCATCGTCCTAAATTGGAGCCTATCGAAGCACCTGTGGATACCGAGGGACCTTCCAAACCCACCGATCCTCCGAAACCAACAGTGAGACCGCTGGCAATGATAGTTGACCACATGCTGTGTTTGCTCACCTCTCCTTTTTTCTTGCGAATGGCGTATAGGATGCCGGGAATGCCATGCCCAATCTCTTTTCTCAAGATAAACTTGCAGAAACAAATGGTGAGCAGAATGCCAACCGCTGGGAAAACGAAATACAATAGGTGTGAATACTCAAATGTGATGCTCATGACAATATCGCGTATGCCATGTGCCAGCTTCTTGATGATGATTGCAGCCATCCCTGCGAAAAAACCCGTGGGGATGCTGAGCAGCAATAGAAACTGATGGTGCGTCAGATGGGCCTCACGCCAGGCGTTAAACCGATCTATCCATTGATTGTTTTTCAGCTTTAACACGATCCATTTGTTTTCTGGCCGCTAAAATAGAAAAACTTTTTTTATCTTCGCACCATTATTCTTTTTCTCATCATGAAAATAGTCAGTTATAACGTCAATGGCATTCGCTCTGCAATCAGTAAGGGTTTGTTGCAATGGATTCAGGAATATCAACCTGACGTATTATGTTTTCAGGAACTCAAGGCCACTCCCGACCAAATCCCTCTCATGGATTTTGAAATGATGGGTTACCATCATTACTGGTTTCCTGCCCAGAAAAAAGGCTATAGCGGAGTGGGAATGATTACCAAGCTGTTGCCTGATAATGTGGTGTATGGCATGGACAACCCCGTTTATGACAACGAGGGTCGTTTCCTGCGTGTGGATTTTGGTGACCTCTCTGTGGTCAGCGTCTATCACCCCTCTGGCACTACGGGCGATGAACGACAGTCGTTCAAAATGGTTTGGCTCGATTTTTTCCGTGATTATGTGAATCAGCTGCGGAAAGAACGTCCTCATCTGGTGCTTTCAGGCGACTATAACATCTGTCATGAGGATATCGATATCAACAACCCGAGATCGCATGACAAGTCGTCGGGCTTCTTGCCTGAAGAAAGGCAGTGGATGACGGATTTTCTCAGCGATGGTTTTATCGATAGTTTCCGCTATTTGGTAAAAGAACCAAACCGTTACAGCTGGTGGAGCTTCCGTGCCGGAGCAAGACAAAAAAACCTTGGCTGGCGTATTGATTACCACATGGTTACCGATAATCTGAAGGACCGTATTGCACAAGTGGATATCTTGTCGGAGGTGAAACACTCGGATCATTGCCCGATTGTCCTTGAAATACAATAAGGATAAATGCGATTAATCCCTCCTTGTAGCCCCACTAGGACTCGAACCTAGATTTAAAGTTTAGGAAACTTCCGTTCTATCCCTTGAACTATAGGGCCGTATTTCAGAGTGCAAAATTACACAAAAAAACCAATATTTCGAAAAATAGTCGTATTTTTATCGCTCAAAAACACCAATCACAATGAACTGTCATTTGAAACTCTTCGTGCTGCTTATCGTTTTGTCCTTGGGCTCCAACCTCTTTGCCCAAGAAGGGGTCGCTATCGGCCATTGGCGCACTCACATGCCTTACCAGAATGTCATCGGAGTTGACATGCTCGGCTCCACCGTTTTTGCCGCTACCGATTTTGAGCTGTTCACCTACGATAAAGAGGACAACAGCCTCCATATTTTGAACAAGATCAACGGCCTCTCTGATGTGGGTGTCTCCACCATCCGTTGTAACAATAAACTGAATCTGATGGTGGTCGCCTACAAAAATGCCAATATCGATTTGATTGATAAACATGGCGAAGTTTTTAATATGAGCGACATCAAAGACAAAACAATCATTGGCAATAAGACGATTAATGAAGTTACCTTTAAAGATGAATTGGCTTATTTTGCCTGCGGATTCGGTATTGTAGTCTATGATTTGAATCGTCAAGAAGTGAAAGATACCTACTATATTGGCGAAAATGGTGCCGCCGTCAATGTTACCGATATAGATTTCTACAAAGGACGTATCTATGCGGCCACTACCAATGGTCTTTATTCCGCCGACGCCTCGCTCAACACCTTGGCGAATTTTGCCTCATGGACCTTGGATACCACATTGATCCATCCTTATGCAAACTATAACGAGCTGGAAGCTTTTGGCGGGAAACTCCTTATTAATTATACGGATGGAACTTATAATGCGGATACACTATTTGTTTTTGACGGTCATTCTTGGGATTATTTCGATCCTTCCTATTCCGCGAATAAACGCGAAATCAAGGCAGTGGGTGATCGTTTGCTGATATCTAACTATAGCAGTGTTCATGTGTATGATAATTCTTTCAATCAGATTGAGAACATCTATGCTTGCGGCAGTTCTATTCATCCCAATTCGGTCTGCCTCGATGCTGACGGCTATTATTGGATAGGTGACATGCAAAGGGGTATGATCCATGCCAAAGATAGTTGGAATTATGATCCGGAATCTTATAACCCTAATGGGACTTATAGCAATAGTGTATTTGAACTGAGTCATCAAGGGAAAAATGTGTGGATCGCTTCTGGTGGTCATGACTCCAATTGGGCGAAAAAATATGCAAAAAACGGTGTCAGCCATTTTGATGGTAATTGGTGGACTAACCTTAACAATTCTAATATTCCGGTGTTTGACGAGGAAAAAATCACTGATTTCATCTGTTGTGCCACGGATCCTATAGATACGACAGTAACCTACGTGGGAACTTGGGGTAGTGGTGTGCTGAAATTCAAGGATGATCAGTATATCATGCGTTATGATACCACAAACAGCTCTTTGGGTGCCTGGACACAGGCTCTGAAGTACGTCAATATTAGTGGGCTGGCATTCGATAGCCATGGCAATCTCTGGGTCGCCAACACCGGAGCCAATAATTTGTTGTCGGTGATGGACACCAAAGGGGTATGGAAGTCTTTTAATTTGGGAGGCTCCAATAGCGGTATTGATATCTCTACCATGGTGATTGACCATAATGACTATAAATGGATACTTCGCCGTTCGGGGAGTGATGATAAAATCATCGTTTTCAACGACAACGGCACCATCGACAATACTTCTGATGACCAGGTAATCACACTTCGTTGTGTGGAAGGCCATGGTGGAATCTCTGGTTCAGCCGTAAATTGTCTTGCTGTGGATCGTAATGGTTATGTATGGGTCGGAACAGATAGCGGACCTTGTTATTTTTCCAACACAAAACTTCTTTTCACTTCACCGAACCATGATGCCAGTCAAGTGATGATTCCACGTAATGATGGTACCCAACAAGCTGATCCTCTTTTCAATGAAATCAAGGTGATTAGCATCGCTGTGGATGGTAATAACAATAAATGGTTTGGCCTTGAGACAGGGGTGTATGAGATGTCGCCTGACTGCAAGACTCAACTGTTGCATTTTTCAACGAGTAATAGCCCTTTGCTTGATAATTCGGTGAACACCATGACTATCAATGATAACGGTGAAGTCTTCTTCGGCACCGATCAAGGAGTCATTTCTTATCGTGGAATTGCTACTCCCGGTGGGAACACCAATACGGATGTGACTGTCTATCCGAATCCTGTTCGTCCAGGTTATAATGGTTATGTGGGGATTAATGGTTTGGTTGAGGATGCGTTGGTGCGAATTACTACTGTTGATGGTTCTTTTGTTACCCAGTTGCTTGCAGAAGGGGGCCAGGCGGTTTGGGACTGCACCACCATCGATGGCGACAAGGTGCGTCCAGGTGTTTATCTGATTTTTGTGAGCACGAAAGATGGTAATGAACGTTTTGCCACGAAAATCTTGGTGATGAATTAATGGATGATAAGATTCTGGGGTTTGTACTGAATACGATTCGATATGGCGATTCGAGCCTTATCGTGAGAATCTATACCCTGAATGCAGGCCTGCAATCCTATATGGTCAAAGGTGTTGGAGGAAAACACTCTGGGAATCGCATCGCATTCTTTCAACCGATGACCTTTCTTCGTTTTCTTCAGAGTGCAAAACCACGGCAAGGGGGGATGGCTTATTTGAAAGACCCTGAAGTTTCGTATGCTTATCAGTCCATTCCACGTGTCATGAACAAAAGTGCTATCCTGATGTATGTTGATGAGCTGTTGTCACAAACCTTGACCCAGCAAGAACGTAATGATGCACTTTACTCTTTTGTTTCCCAGTCATTGGTCTGGCTCGATTTAGTGGAGGAGGGTTATGCGAGTTTCCCTCTATATTTCACTTTGGAACTGAGTCGTTTCTTGGGTTTTTATCCACAATGTAATTACAAGGAAGGTGCCTTGTTCGACATGATGGAAGGTCAGTTTGTGCTTGCCGTTCCTCCTCATCCATATTATTTCGAGAAAGAACACAGTGCAGTGTTAGCCAAGTTATTGAATCGTAAAGTTGATGAAATGGCTGAGGTGACGTTGACCGGGTTGCAGCGGAATGCTTTGTTGGATGGTATCATAAATTTCATGCGACTGCATGCCCCGGTGTTGAAGGGGTTGCAATCGCATGAAATCTTGAAGGAAGTCCTTCGTTGAGTGATTATCTCAGATTGAGTGAGGTTTGGCCAATGAGGTTGTCATTGCCGTCATAGATATCGATGAAATAATATCCAGGCTGCATTTCTTTGTCAGAAGGCTTGATGTAATAAGCCCTTATATCCTTCTCTTTGTTATCGTAGGTGAAATGTATCTTCTCCGTGTATTGGAGCAATTCACCTTGATAGGTGAAGGCATATTCATCACCCATGCCCTTGCTGATGATGCTCTTGGAGGGGTCGGCGATACGTAAATAGAAGTCCTTGGATCCGGCTTCCACTAATTCATTTTGTCCTACCGTGAAGTCTATTCTGATTCGCTCGGCTCTTCTAG
The DNA here is from genome assembly GCA_016281295.1 of Bacteroidales bacterium. Next base: position 21,944 of record JAEEII010000152.1, on the reverse strand, counting down.
CTTTGTCGGTGACCGTCTCTTGGTTGCCGCCTTTGAAACGGACTGCTTCCGCATTCAGGTTGTAAATCCTCAGGACTGCGGCCTGATTGACCTTGTTAGTGAGCTCTTCTTTCAGACGTTGGAGGTTTTTGTTTTGTTTGCGTTCTTCCTGTACCTCTTCACGAATTCTTTCATTTTCAGCTACCAGCTCTTGGTTCACCACATAGAGTGAATCCAGCTGGTTAACGTATTTTTGGGATATCTTCTGAAGTTCAGCCACTTTCTTCTTGATTCTGTTGTAATCCCATTGGGAGTCAAGAAGTTTTTTGATTTCTTCAGCATCCGCTTGAATGATACTGTCTTTCTCTGCTAATTGACTGCTGAGTTCTCCATAATTTTCTTTTAACTCGTTGTGAACGCGAAGTAGGCTATCCACTTCTGCTTGGAAGTCAGCCCGTTGCTGCTCTTTTTCGTTCTCCAATGTGCTTAGATCTCCTTTCAGCGAGATCAACCAGCATGATAGTCCAATAATGACGAGTGCCAAGGCACCTAAGATGCCATAAACCCATCCTTTGGATCTTGTTGATGATGTCCTTTCAGTATTCATTGTGTCTCGATTAATAAACTTCAAACTTCATTCTCCCCATACACCGGCTCCACTTTGGTTCTTGCGATGTTGATTGGCAGGTAGTGTCCCACAGATTCAATATAAATCACTAGCCGTTTCTTGTTGTTAATCTTTGCCAAGCGACCAATAAGTCCTGTCATTTCTCCTCTTGCAATCCTAACCAGTTGGCCTTCGTGAAGCTCTTTTTGTTCTAGTTGTTTTTCATCCTCTTCAAAGTCGTCGCAGTATTTTTTAATGGCGATGATTTGGTTCTCAGGTACCGGAACGGCCTTTCTTTCAAAACTCACAAATCGCGTCACCCCTGGAACGGATAGGATGTTGTAGTGGTTTCGTTCGTCAGCACGTACAAAGAGATAGGACTTGAACAAGGGCTCCTCCACCTTTTTCATACGGTCACTCCAGCGTTTCATCTTGGTGACCAGGGGTAGATAAGCTTCTACCCCCATGTCTTGCAGGTAGGCATAGACCTTTTTTTCCGCTCTTGAATGTACGTATAACGCGTACCATGGCAACTTGTCCGTCTGCGTCATCGCTAATTAGCTGCGTTTCTTTTTCTTTTTCGACTTCTTGTCGCTGTCTTCCGCTGTGTAGTAGGCTTCTCCAACATCTCCGTAATTACCATATTTGCCAGTGCCATAGCCATAACCGTAGCCATAGCCATAACCATAGCCATAGTGGTATTTACCATAGCCATACCCACCTTCTTGATGGATGCCGTTGATCACGATGTTGACCTTTAAGCCACGGTTCTCAATATCTTTGATGATGCTTCCAAAGATGTTCTTGTCAGTGTGACCTTGACGTACAATATAAAGGTTGGCATCTGTGTATTTCATGAGCAAGAAGGCATCCGTGACCAAACCCAAAGGCGGGGTGTCGATGATGATATAGTCATAACGCTTTTTCAACTCGTCAAATAACTCATTACAACGGTCAGAGGCAATCAACTCCGCCGGGTTGGGTGGAATAGGACCAGACGTGATCAAGTCAAGGCAGTCAATCTTGCCCGAGTTCTGAATGACCTCGTCAATTGAGTTTTTGTTGCTGAGGTAGGAACTCAAACCGATATTGTTGGTGATTCCGAATTCTTGGAACAACTTAGGCTTTCTCATATCAAAACCGAGCAACAAGGTCTTCTTGCCATATAAGGCATAGATGGATGCGATATTGATACTGTTGAAGGTCTTTCCTACACTCTGCATATCACCAGTGACCAAAATGGTGCTCTTGGGCTTGCCTTGGGTGATAAAGTCGATATTGGTACGGATAGAACGGAAAGCCTCTGCCACCGGTGATTTGGGCTTTTCAATGACCACTAATGGGTTGTCGCTGCTGCACAAACCAATCTGACCAATGATGGGGAAGTTGGTGGCTTTCTCCACATCTTTCCGAGTCTGAATCTTCACATTGAAGTAATCTCTTAAGAAGAGAATCAATGCAGGAATCAACAAGCCAATCAAGAGTGCCGTGAGGTAGTTCATGGTTACTCTCGGTGCCACCATGCGCGCGCGTTGATAACGGGCATAGTCAACAATCTCGTTGTCTGGCATGTTTGATGCCTTCAAAATTTGCGCCTCGGCACGACGTTGCATCAAATAATTATAGGTGTCTTGATTCAGACTGAATTTACGTTGGTAACCAATCAACAAACGCTCTTTTTGGGGAAGGTTACGGGCTTCACTCTCACTTTTTCTGATACGGCTCTCGATGTCGCTGATGTTCAAAGCGTTTTTCTCCACCAGGTTATTGATGTTTTCCAACAGCGTTTTCTTGGTGGTCACAATCTGTTCATCGAGTTTGACAATCTGCGGGTGCTCCTCAGTCAAGGTAAGTAGTTGTGAGGCCTTCTGCTGGTTGAGGTTGACAAGGTCTTGAACCAGTTTGTTCAACAGAGGGTCGCTGATGCCCATGGCTGAAGGTGCGGCCAGGTTGTCGGGATTGTCAATGTTGGCTTGAATATAGGATTGCAAGCGTTGATAATATTGCCTGTTGACCAGCAACGCGGCGTGTTGCTCTTCCATGGTTTTGATGGAGGAGATGATTTGTCTGGTTTGTGCGTCAAGATTAGTAAGGTCGTGGGACGTACGGAATTCTTGAAGGTCGGTCTCAGCCTTGTTAAGTGAGCTTTCGGTTTCCTCCAGTTGTTCGTCAATGAATTGGATGGTGTTTTCCGAAATCTCATTCTTCCGTTCCAAACCACGGTTGACGTATGTGTCCATCAAGGTGTTGATGAACTCAACCATTTTCTGGCGGTTTTGTCCGGTCATGCTGATGGATACCACTGAGGAGTTTTTGCTGACCGTTGAAACCGCAAAGCTTCTCATGCGGTTGGTAATCGTCAGATAATCAAGGAAACAGAAGGAGAACTTGCGCCCATCATGGATATGAGGCTTGTAACTGGTCTTTTTTTCAATCGAGAAACGGTTGTAACCTGTGTCAATCCATTCTCCAAATTTGTATTCCCCGTTGATGTCAATGTCCTCCTCACGTTGGGCTATGATTTGTTCCGTGGAATAGTCATATTCTGTATGATGATCGGATTTTGCCTTTAACGAGATGGTTTCGCCATTAATGATGATTTCATAATATAAGTTGATTGCTTGGGGGATGTTTTGGTCAAATTTAACCACAAAAGGCGCGCTTTTGTAAATCTCAGAGGATAAGATGTTTCCGTTTTCAAAATAAGATACCTCGAGGTTCATCTTTTTCACTACTTCCTCACACATCGAATATGATCTGAGAATGACAATCTCGTTTTCCAGATTCTGTGAGTTGTAATAACTGCTTCTGCTGATGAATGAAGTGGGGTCCATACTTGAACTATGGTCCTTGACCAACACTGTGCCCGATACCTGATATTCAGAAGGACTGTATCGGTTGTATAGCCAACCACAAGCCAAAGCCACCACGACACCAATTAGAAATAGGTACCAGTGATGAAGAAAAATAAAGACCAGAGCTTTGATATCGACGGACTGTTCCTCTTTGTTCTGGTTCTGGATGTTTTTGTTTTCAGTTGTATTGCTCATGGTTGCTTACTTTGTTTTTGTGATTAATGTGTAAACGGTGACTCCTAATGAAATGATAGAGAACACAGTGGAGTAGGGGAATGAAGAGAAGCCCCAGCGTTTGAGTTTCAAAGGCTCGACATAAATAATGTCGTTGGGCTTCAGATAATAATACGGGGAACTAAGGATGTCGGCTTTCCCAATATCCAATGTGAAGACTTGTGACCCGTCATCAGTGTGCCGGATCAACTTGACACTGGAGGTCTTTGCGAAATTGGACAAGTTGCCCGCCATGGCCAGTGCCTCAAAAACATTGACTTCTGATTGGTAAACTTTGTATTTCCCTGGTTTATGCACTTCCCCAAGAATGGTAAGGTCGTAATTGGAGAGCTTTACCATCAACGTGGTTTCCTTGACATATTTTGACAATAAACCTTCTAACTTATACTTGATTTCTTCCACGGTAAGGTTCTTTACTTCCACAAGGCCAATCAAAGGATAGTCAATGAAACCTTTCTGATTCACGGTGAGTGAATGGAGGTAGATGGAAGCCTCGGATCCTAAACTGTATCTCCCTGCGTCATTATTCAATGCTCCAGAGTTCTTTTCGTCGATGATGTTGACGGCATGGATGTAAAGATTGTCACCAGGTTGTACCTTGTAGTCTAAACTCCGCTCGTTTTGATAATCAATCGAGGTGGTTCTGTTCAGCATCTCCATGTCTTTTAATAATAACATTTTCTTGTGTGACACACAGGAAGAAAATGTAAGAATGCCAAGAACGGCAAGCAGTGCTAAACTGCGTAAGGAAAGGATACGTTTCATTAGAAAGTTCTTTTTTTTGTGCAAATATATCAAAAAAATCAAAAAAGCATGATAATTAGTTAAAAAAACTTATTTGGAACGGATGGAAATATGCCGAATGCCTACTAAAGGGGTGATGGGCATGCGGTTTTCCAACTGTAATACGAACATCCCTGGCTCGTTGAATGCCATCTCGTTGTTGATGGGCAAGGTGAAAGTGTAACACCCGTCAACCAAATCAGACTTCCAAATGCCCTCTCTGTCTTTCAACTTAAAATTGTAACTTTTCGTTCGCAAAGGCTGTTCTTCCATGTCAAAAACAGTGAAAACTGTTGAAAAATAATCAAATGGGTATTCAGGTGTGAAAGTGACAGTCATGCTTAAATCATACGTAACGGGCTTCTTCACATTCAACGTGTCTGTGATGAAATCAAAACGTTCCCATCCTGCGGGGAGGAAGTCCCGTGATAACAAGGTGTCACTCTCTTTTACCCCTGAATTACAAGCTCCTAACCCGATTAAAAGTAAAATCCATATTAAAAAAACAGGTCTTTTCATTGACTTTTTATTAAATGAATTGCAAAAGTACGCTTTTTTCTTGTATAATAAGCCTAAAGAGAAAGGAATGTAAAAAAAAACATTCTATCCCTTTCGGTCTTTTAAACAATTCCCTACCTTTGCAGGGCATTACAGATATGAAAATCACCAATCGGAATCAGGCTAGCAGGCAGTACGTTATCATCGGCATCATTGTCGCTGTGGGCGTATTGTATCTTATCAAATTATTCTCTTTGCAGGTGTTGGACAAAACCTACAAGGAGACTGCTGACAGTAATGTGCTGCGTTTTGTCACTCAATATCCCGCTCGGGGTAAAATCTATGACCGTAACGGGGAATTGCTGGTCTATAACGAAGCCGTTTACGACCTGATGGTGATTCCTTCGCAGGTGAAAGATATTGATACGGCTGAGTTTTGCCGCCTTCTCGGCATCACTGAGTCGGTCTTCGCGGATCGCATTAACAAAGCTCGCTCTTATTCTAGCTTTAAAGCTTCAGCCTTTGTCCCCCAAATTTCAAAAGAGGACTATGCCCATATCGGTGAAATACTCTACCGCTATCCAGGCTTTTTCTTCCAAACTCGTACATTGAGGCATTACCCGAACTCCATCGCAGCGCATACTTTGGGTGATATCGGAGAGGCTGACAAAGAACAAATCGATGCCGACCCCTACTATCAAAGGGGTGATTATGTCGGGAAATCGGGCGTGGAGAAATTCTACGAAAAGGAACTTCGGGGGAAAAAGGGGCTTAAAGTGGTCATGGTTGATGTGCATAACCGCGAAAAAGGCAGCTATCGGGATGGAATGCTCGACTCATTACCCTCTCCAGGAAAGGATTTGTACCTTGGCCTTGATGCTGAGCTCCAAGCATACGGAGAACAACTTATGAATGGCAAAACAGGTTCTATCGTGGCTATTGACCCTAAGACTGGTGAGATCCTTGCCTTCGTTTCCAGCCCTACCTACGACCCTAACCTCTTGGTGGGACGTGTGAGAGGAGCTAACTTCAGAGCCTTGCTTAATGATCCTAAAAAACCTTTGATTAACCGTGCGGTCAGCGGCACCTATCCTCCTGGCTCTACCTTCAAGATGGTAAATGGCCTCATCGCTCTCCAAAGCGGAAGCATCGTGCCAGCTACCCAGTTCCACTGCAACGGTCCCGGCAGTACCCCTATCCGTTGTACCCACTTTCACGGTTCCTCCCCTAATCTCGCCAATGCCATCGAGAACTCATGTAACCCTTATTTTTACGAGGCTTTCAAGACGACCATCAACAACCCGAAATTCGGAGATATCAAGAAAGGTTATGAGTATTGGAAGAACATGACCTGGGCAATGGGACTTGGCCATAAGTTCGACACCGACATCCCTTACGAGAAGTCTGGTAACATACCTACCCGGGATTATTACGACAAGATGTATGACGGGAGCTGGAATTCGGTGACGATACGCTCTCTAGGCATCGGACAAGGCGAGATTTTGGTCACTCCGCTTCAACTGGCCAATATTGCCGCCACCATCGCTAATGAAGGGTTTTACTATCCGCCTCATTTGATTCGGGCATTCGGTGACTCCACAGCTATTCCCGAGAAAATGACCACGAAAATTTATACAGGTGTGGAACCGCGTCATTACAAAGTGATTAAAGCGGGTATGCAGAGCGTTTTCGAGGGCGGACACGGAACAGCTAGAGGGTCCAAGATCCCGGGAATCACCGCAGGCGGCAAGACCGGAACAGCGCAAAACCCACACGGCGACAACCACTCCATCTTCATCGCTTTCGCTCCTGTTGAAGATCCTAAAATTGCACTTTCCATCATCATTGAAAATGGCGGCTATGGCTCGACATGGGCAGCTCCCATCGCTTCCCTCATGATGGAGAAATATATAAGAGGATATTCAGAACGCCCCAATGTCGAAAAACGCATGATGGAAGGCGTCATCAATTATTCAAAAGTGAAATGACCGATAGAAATAGTATCATAGGGAAAGTGGATTGGCCATTGTTGCTGATGTATTTCGGGCTGGTCTTGATAGGCTGGTTGAGCATCTATTCTGCCGGCCTCGGCGACGGTAACCATCCTATTTATGACGTGTCTCAGTTTTCAGGAAAACAGATGATATGGATTGGAAGCTCCCTCTTGATTGGCTTCATTATCTTATTGTTTGATGCCAAGTTTTTTGATGCGTTTGCTATTTGGATTTTTGCCATTGTGGTCTTCCTCTTGGTGGTGGTGCTGGTTTATGGCAAGGCTACCAAAGGCGCCACATCTTGGATTAGCCTGGGCGGAGGTTTCAAACTACAGCCCTCCGAGTTTGCCAAGATGGGAACGGCATTGGCACTGGCAAGCTACCTTGGGCGCTATGACGTTGACCTGAAAAACAGGAAGTCACGGCTTATCGCATACGCGATTATCTTGGTTCCCGCAGCACTGGTGCTGCTTCAAAACGACACAGGGTCGGCACTTGTGTTTGCCTCGTTTATTTTTGTTTTATATAGAGAAGGTATGCCTGGCGCAGGTGTGCTTATGCTGATTGCCCTGGGCGCCGTGGCTGTCTTTGTGCTCACACTCCTTTGGGGATCCAAAGTCATGGCCATCGTGCTGGGTTGCATGTTTGCCTTGACTCTGACATATTATCTGCTGACCAAGAAAAAAGGACTATGGACCATGGTGACCGTGTTCGTGTGTTTCATTGCCTTTGTCTTTGTGGTGGATTATGCTTTCCAAAAGGTTTTGGAACCTCACCAAAGGATTAGGATTGAAGTGCTGCTTGGATTGAAGGAAGACATGCAGGGAGCAGGATACAATCTTCATCAATCCAAAATCGCCATTGGTTCAGGAGGCGTTTTTGGCAAAGGCTTTCTGCAAGGCACACAGACTAAATATGATTTTGTCCCTGAACAACATACCGATTTTATTTTCTGTACAATCGGTGAAGAAGGTGGTTTCGTGGGTAGTCTTGTCGTGCTTCTTCTTTATGTGGGTATGCTTATCCGTATCATACGTATGGCAGAACGTCAAAGGTCTGATTTTAGCAGGATCTATGGCTATTCCATTGCCGGAATCATCTTCGTCCATGTGGCGATCAATATCGGTATGACCATTGGCTTGGTGCCGGTCATCGGCATTCCACTCCCATTCCTAAGCTACGGAGGATCCAGTATGCTCGCCTTCTCCATCATGTTGGCTATTTTTGTGAAACAGGACGCCAACAGGCTCAATGTCTTGTAATCACGTTTTTTTTATTTTTGCAATCTAATTGAAATTGAAATATGAAAGTTGTTCTTTTAATTATAGGTTCTTTTTTCTTGGTCCTTGCGTCCAATGCTCAAATCATCAAACATCAACCGAAAACATCAGCGGACAGTGTCTATGTGGTCGATTCGGTTGACTATATTCCTGATAGCCTTGAGCTCTTCGAGGAGCAACGACAAGCCGATTTTAAGGAGGCTCGTGAGGTGCTGGGTCAATCGGAGGTCATGAAAATGTTCGAATCACTCGGGAGCATCCCTTATTTTGGCGACCACTACCTCGACATTGACACTATGGAGCTGAATGTCTATGGATATGATTATGGTGAGATCCCGGTGTTCGACGACAGCATCTATATCCAACGTATCGAGGCCCTGGCCAGTCAAACCACCATTCCTCTGGTGTTTAACGCTCATGTCAAGCCTTTTATTGAACTGTATGCCATGCGTCGCCGCGCACTCACAGGCCGTATGCTGGGCCTCTCCTATATCTATTTCCCACTTTTTGAGGAGATGCTCGATAAATATAACATGCCGCTTGAATTGAAATACCTGGCCATGATTGAGTCAGCACTGAATCCCGTGGCGGGTTCACGGGTGGGTGCCAAAGGCCTTTGGCAATTTATGTATGGCACAGGCAAACAATATGGACTGAACTCCACCACTTTGGTTGAGGATCGTTTCGACCCTATCAAAGCTACCGAAGCGGCATGCCTTTATATGCTGGACCTCTATTATAAATATAAGGACTGGTTTCTTGTCCTCGCCGCCTATAACTCAGGCCCGGGTACCGTGAATAAAGCCATTGTGAGAGCGGGAGGTGTCAAGGATTATTGGGCAATATGGCCTTATCTTCCTAAAGAAACCCAAGGCTATGTCCCCGCCTTTATCGCAGTCAACTATGTCATCAATTATGCCGCAGAGCATAATATCTATCCCATCGACCCCGGACTCTTGATGTCGGGTACCGATACCGTCACCGTCCGCGATTTCCTTACCTTCGACCAACTGATTGAAACTATTGGAGTGAGCGCAAGGGACCTCCGTTTTTTCAATCCTCAATATACCAAGGAGGTAATTCCAGCAAACGACTCCACTTATTATGTGCTTCGCCTGCCTTCCCAAGAAGCACTGAAGTTTATAGAAAAAGAACAGGAAATATATGCCTATAAGACCAAGGAGACCATAGAGAAAGAGAAAGTGGTCGAGCAGGTGAAAAGCGTCAGTGACCGCACCGTCCATACCGTGAAAAAAGGGGAGACCCTCGCCTCGGTGGCCCGGAAATATCATGTCTCTGTGTCTAATCTCAAAAAATGGAATAACCTAAGAAAGGACACGCTGCGTGTGGGGCAGAAACTGACTATCTATTCTTCAGGTGGCCCGATGGCTTCTTCCGACAGCAACTCCAAAGCGGTTGGCTCTTCCGCTCCTAAATACCACACGGTCAAAGCGGGTGAGACGCTGGCATCCATCGCTAAAAAATACAACACTACCATAGCCAACTTGAAGAAATGGAACAAATTGAAATCGGATAAAATCCAGGTCAAACAAAAATTACGTGTTTCCAAATAATAATCAGTGTTTTGAAATCGTTTGAATTAATAGTGCTTACGGATTTAAAAACATTAAAAACAAAATGATCATGAAAAACAAAAACACATGGGCATGGGTCTTCCTCTTCGCCGTTCTGACTACATGGACCTCTTGTGGCAATAAAGAAAACTTGGCGAAGAAAGATCGTTCCGCTGGCGGCACCTCCGAGATTATGGTGGTCACCCAGAATGATGAGCAATGGGATGGGATGATTGGTGACACCATCCGCGCTTTTTTCCTCCAACCCCAATATGGACTTCCTCAGCCGGAGGCAATCAACAAACTTACTCATATCAAAGTGAGTGGCATGACTGATATGTTCAGGAAACACAAATGCATTCTTCTGGTGGAGATTAACCCTGCCCTTGAAAAACCTGTATTGGAGACGGGTGAGGATTTGTGGGCCGCTCCTCAAAGGGTCCTGAAAATCATCGCTCCCGACCGCACCTCATGGTGCCAGGCTTTCAATGAAAATAAGGAGGCGTTTAAGGTCATGTATGATAAAGTGGAACGCGACCGCATCCTCTCTGTGCTGCGCCCGTCTAATGATGAGCAAATCGTGAAAAGAATCCAGGAGAAGATGGGCTTCACGATGACCATTCCCTCAGGGTTCTATATCGCGAAAGATGAACCGGATTTTATGTGGCTCCGGAAAGAACTTCCCAAGAACAGCTTTGGTATTTTCATCTATAGCACACCCTACAAAGACACGCTACAACTGGAGTTGAACAGTCTGGTGTCAGTTCGTGACCAGTTGCTTCAACAATATGTGCCTGGCCCTGCCGATGGTTCATTCATGACCACCGAGAAAGAATTCGTCCCGCCTATGTTGAATTATATCTCCACCTATCCCACTGGATTTGCCGCCGAGATGCGTGGCATGTGGTGCCTCGTGGGTGATTATATGGCCGGACCTTTTGTCTCTTATTCTTTTGCCGATTCCAATACAGGTAACTTGGTGACTCTCGAAGGCTATGTCTATTATCCCAATCACGACAAACGCGATGACCTCTTGCAGCTTCAGTCTATCCTGTATAGCATCCAGTTCCCCGAATAATACCGGATGCGATGGCTGAACTGCAATGGTTTAAACTCGCCAATAAGGATGGGAAAACCTTGGTATTCGATCCGTTGCGAAAAATCTATTGTGCCCTGACTCCTGAAGAGGAAGTCCGACAGAAAATGCTCTACCTCTTGGTGGAGCATTTGAATGTGCCAGCAGGATTGGTGGCCGTGGAATACTCTGTCAAAGTCAATGGCCTCGACAAACGCTGCGACGTGGTGGTGTTTGGCAAAGAAGGAACTCCCTTGATGATTGTCGAATGCAAGGCGCCTTCTGTAAAGTTGTCACAAACGACTTTGGATCAGGCTCTTAGATATTATTCCGCTCTCCATCCTTCTTACCTGATGCTTTATAATGGAACTCAGTGTTATTGCTTTAAAGCGATGAATGGGATCCTTGAAGCTGTGGACCATCTGCCGTCGTACGAGGAGATGTCATGAAAAATGAGGGTGTGCCTTGAACAGACACACCCTCTCACCATTATGAAGATAAAAAAACAACTGTATCAAAAATCTTGACTTATCCGCATTTTGAATGACCGCAATTGGTACATAACATGCATCCGTCTTGGTAGATAAGCGAGTTTTGACCGCAGACGGGACAAATCTTGCCCGTCAACTTCAATCCGTCAGGGATGTATTTCTTAAGGGCGCGAACGATGCCGTTTTTCCAAGTGTTGATGTTGTCTTCCTCCACGGTCAAGTTCTGTATCAGTTCGATGACATAATTGATGGGCATACCATGACGTAAGATGCCAGAGATCAACTTGGCATAGTTCCAATACTCCTTGTTGAACATGCGCGACAGTCCTTGGATGGTGACGGGATACCCTCCCTTATCCAAATACTGGAAATCGTATCGTGTGGCTTCTCCTTTGTTTTTCTCTTTGATAATCAAACCCTTTTCGACAAACGGAGGGAGGAAAATCTCATCAGCGTTGCCTAAGAAGATTTCGTAGGGCTGGTTGTGTAATTTGCCCACAAAAGCAATCCATTTCTCATAATTGTTCTGGAAACGAACCACATCGCATTCCAACTCCTTGGGACGTTGTGGGGCGGAACTCAACTTAATATCATTGGGCCTTGTGTTGCTTTCGGCAACAGGGGCGGGCTTTTTCTCTTCCGTTTTTTTCTCGTCTTTGGCCACCAGCACTCCGTCACGTGATCCATCTCGATAGATGGTCATGCCTTTGCAACCGCTTTCCCAGGCAGTCATATAAATCCGGCTCACCAGTTCTTCAGTGGTTTCCCTGGGAACGTTGACAGTGACGCTGATGGAGTGATCCACCCATTTCTGCATGCTACCCTGCATCTTCACCTTGTTGACCCAGTCGATGTCGTTGGCAGTCGCTTTATAATAGGGCGATTGGGCAATGACCTCGTTCAGCTTTGCGTCATCGTAGTGCATCACCTCCTCCACGTTGTAGCCGTTGATTTCAAGCCAGGTAAGGAATTTGTGATGGAAGACATTGTACTCCTCAAAGGCATTGCCCACACTGTCAATGAAAGTGGGATGCGTGTCTTTGTCATTGGCGTTGACCTTGCGGCGGCGTTTGTAAACGACCATGAAAACAGGCTCGATGCCGGAAGTGGTCTGTGTGCACAAACTCACGGATCCTGTTGGAGCTATGGTAAGCATGGCGATGTTACGGCGTCCGGTCTTTACCATCTTCTGGTAAAGCTCTTCGTCGATGCTTCTCAGTCGTTTGATGAAGGGGTTGTTCTCTTCGCGTTTGGCGTTATACATGGGGAAGGCACCACGTTCCTCAGCCAGATTCACTGATGAACGGTAAGCTTCATGAGCAAGTAACTTTTGGACTTCAGTGGAGAAGGCTATGGCTTCGTCAGAGGCATATCGTTTCCCTAACGCTGCCAGCATATCGCCTTCCGCAGTGATGCCAATGCCCGTCCTTCTGCCTTGAAGGCATTTCTCACGGATGTTCTTCCATAAGTTGACTTCAATACGTTTCACTTCTGCATCCTCAGGGTCTGAGTCAATTTTTCTCAAGATGGAGTCCACTTTCTCGATTTCCAAATCCACAATATCATCCATCATACGTTGGGCGATAGCTACGTGTTTGGAGAATAGACGGTTATTGAAACGGGCTTCTGGAGTAAAAGGATGGTCAACATAACTGTATAAGTTGATAGCCAGCAATCTACAGCTGTCATAGGCGCACAATGGAATCTCACCGCAAGGGTTGGTGCTTAATGTGCGGAATCCAAGGTCGGCATAGCAGTCGGGGATGGATTCGCGAAGGATTGTATCCCAAAACAGCACTCCGGGTTCGGCTGATTTCCAGGCGTTGTGGATGATTTTGTTCCATAATGCCCGCGCGTCCACTTCCTTGGTGAACATTGGGTTTGGCGAGTCAATAGGATATTGTTGGATAAAGGGCTTGCCTTCTTTGACGCATTGCATGAATTCGTCGGTGATTCGTACCGAGACATTGGCATTGGTGATTTTGCCCTGGGTCATCTTGGCGTCGATAAAAGCTTCCGAGTCGGGATGTTTGATGCTGATGCTCATCATCAATGCTCCACGGCGTCCGTCTTGTGCCACTTCTTTTGTGGAGTTGGAATAACGTTCCATAAAAGGCACCACTCCGGTGGAGGTTAGGGCGCAGTTTTTCACGGGACTTCCTGCTGGACGGATGTGGGAGAGGTCGTGACCCACACCACCACGGCGTTTCATCAGCTGAACTTGCTCTTGGTCAATCTTCATGATGCCGCCGTATGAATCCGACTGTCCTTTGTTACCAATGACGAAGCAGTTCGATAGGGAGGAGATTTGAAAGTCGTTGCCGATACCAGCCATGGGACTGCCTTGCGGTACAATGTATTTAAAGTCCTTCAGCACTTCAAACACCGTCTCCTCGGTCATAGGGTTGGGGTATTTTTTCTCGATACGAGCAATTTCTCTGGCAATGCGGTGATGCATGTCATCGGGAGTCAACTCGTAGATGTTGCCCTCGCTGTCTTTCAGGGCATATTTGTTTGCCCACACATCGCCTGCAAGCGAATCACCATGAAAATATTCTTTGGCAGCCGCTTTGACATCATCAGTATCGTATTTGTGATACACTCTAGGCTCCGGCTCTTTTTCCGCAAATGCCATTTTTGTTTCAGTCGTGCTTGCTGGGTTGACTTTTTCAACCAACTGGACGTTCTCTTGTCTCGACAGCTTCTCCTCTCCAAAACTTGTGTTCTGACGGGCTTCTAATATTTTGTCATGTCCCGTCTTGACCCCCATTTCCAGCTCTTCTGTCTGAAACTCACTGAATAGCGTCTGCTCTTCAACAACAGGCTGATGTTTGTTCTTCATATCTCGATGAAAGTTAAGTATTTAGATTATTGCAATCCCCATTCTCCCCTTGTGGGTTTGCGAGTGCTAAATTAGAAAAGAGTAGTCAAATAGTGGTTGGAAAAAAGAAGAATCTCTTCTGTTTTTTATCAACATGTCGTGTTGATAAAAAAACCGAGGTTGCTGTTAAAAATCCAGGCTGAAAGAGAGGTAATACTGGGGTTTTTTGTTTAAATAGCCGTCGTCTATTCCCCAGGCGATGTCGCCTCTGACGAAATATCCAAGCACAGTGGTTCTCAATCCGATACCAAAACCGCCCACAATGGGTTCTCTGAGACGTGTCACGCTGATGTTGAGGTTGCCATCGCTATAATGCGAGGTGTAAAGTGAATTGTCGGGATTGTAAGGGTTCCATCCGGTCCATGCTGTGCCCAGGTCGCCAAAGGCCACCACTTGGAAGTTCTTGATAAACTCCATGTTGATTGGACGGTTGAGCAGATAGCTGAACACTGGGAAACGCAACTCGCTGTTGAGCACCACGAAGTTGTTGCCGTTTCTGATGTTTTGTTGGAACCCTCGCATGTTGGTGGCCAAGGTCTGATAGGTGAAAGGCTGACTGTAGTCAATGGGCGTTCCGTTGTCGAATTTGGCATTGATCCAGTTGTCAACACCACCCATATAATAAATGAGTTTGTTTTGCCCGAATGAGCTGCTTCCAGCGATTCGGTTGGCCCAGATGAAGTTGCGGTGGATGCGTGTGTAATGGCGGTAGTCGAATCCTACCACAATGAAGTTTTTGGTTTCTTTCTTGATGGTTTGATAATACTCAGCAAAGAGCTTGCCTCTCGCACCTACGTAGATGTTGGTCTGGATTTTCTTAGAATTGTCATATACCAACTCTCCTCTGATTCCTCCAAGATTTTCCATGACATTGCCTTCGGCCAGACTGTAACCGTCAATAGCCAGGCTGACCCGCTTGTCATTACGGAAAATGGCAGTACCTCTCACACTTAATGTCTCGTTGAAAGGATAGCTGAGCGTATAAAATGCCTCGTTGGTGAAAGTGCGATAATAATAGGTGTAATAGTCGTCGGTGACATATCGGTGAAGGGTCAGACTCTTGTCCAACCGTCGGGTCAGATCCCGGAATCTGATGACATATTCGTTGTTGATCAGCGACATGTTCAGTTTCATGCCAACGTTGATTTTGTGGTCTTCCATCAAATCGGCCATCTCAGCACCCATGTACACATTGAATCCAGAGTTGAGGTAAATGGCGGATCCATTACCCGTAAAAGGCTGGTAACTGTAGTTCATATAACTGAAATCAGCCTGGCTGGTCATTTTGTTGATGAACATCTCCACATAATAGTTCCTGGGTCTCAACACCGTGTCTTTTTCTTTTTCCTTTGACACCATAACAGGTGGCTTTGCGATTTCAATCGGACTCACCGTGTCTTGTGAGGGGTCTGGGGCTTTCTTCCTCCTCATGGCGCGGTAGCTATTTCTGAAACGGTGTTCTGTAGTCTTTTCCAAAGGCTTGTTTTCTTGCTTTTTCTTTTTCAGCAATCTTTGTTGAGCGTATGGGCTGACTTCTCGTAGTTCCTTTTCCGCTGTCTCGCTTGAATAAGCGGTGACATACACTTTTTGGCCATCTTTGTCGGGAAGTAACAGGATGAGCTTTTTTTCCACGGGGTTGTAAGAATAGTCAATGACACTGGAAGTATAGGTAGTCAGCCTTTTGTTGATGCTGAAATGCCGGAAATGCACTACGGTGTCCACATGGCTCACTGCACTGTCGAACCGGGCCTCATATAGGTTAAAGAAACCACTGGAGTCATTCAGATAAAACAACTTGTTTCCTGGATAAGCTTTGGGAAGGATGCTGCTTGAGATGGACTGTTGAGTCATGTTTTGCAACAGTGGTTTCTTGCTTTCATAGTCGTAGGCAAACAGGTTGAATTGTTTACGTTGTTCTCCAGGTTCTGTTTGGGGTTCCAAAAGCTCATCGGGACGGTTTGAACTGAAAATGATCTGCCGGTCATCAGCGGAGAACACAGGGGATTGGTCGGTGTAGAAATCGTTGGTAATCTGTTCTATGGTGTTGGAAAACAGATGATAAACGAAGATGTCGGGTTTTCCGTGACGGGAGGCGGAAAGCACGATTTTGCGGTCTTTGTGAGCGTATGAGAAAGCAGTGATCTTTTGGAATTCAAACAAATAGGTCTTTCCAACTTTCTTGGTTCCCAAGTCGAGATTGCAGAGCTGGATCTTGCCTTCTTCCTCGACAATGAACGAAAGGATTCCGCCTGATGGATGCCAGGCCAGCAACGGGAAAGAGGTGTCAATCCAACTGTCGGAACGATGGCCGGTTTTGTAAAGGCGCTCTTTTTTGCCAGTTCTCAGGTCCTCTACCCAAATGCAAATACGTCCATCATCATTGCTGACGTAGGCGATGCGTCGGCCATCAGGACTGACCTCGGGTTCCGTGAAGGTGCGGTATTTCCTATATTTCAATGACATCACCTCTGACGGTAGATCTTTCGCCATGACACTGTAGCGTTCCTGATAAAAACTGAACCATTGCTTGATCAACTCCTTGTACTTGATGCCTGTGACATACAACAGGGCTTTTCTGACATTTTGCGAACTTTCTGCAAGTGTCATGATCTCGTTGAAGGCTTGGGTGCCATATTTCTCTTCGATGAATTCCCAAAACGAATACCCAGCAATAACAGCGTCATAATCATGTAGTTGATTGATTTTCTTGTAGTTGCCTGATAATATGCCTCGTTGGAGACGGTCTTCTTTAAAGCTGTCCCAGTCCTCGGTGATGTAGGCGCATAGCCCATTTTGGAACCATTCTGGCACATCATACCGATAGGAATTCCGGATTTGGGAACCGACAGAGACACCGTTCATGACTTGACTCAACAGCAGATGCGCGATGCCTTCTTGAATCTGTTGCTCGAAATCCACATAGTTGCCGTTGAAATACAGAAACACCTTTGATCCAATGATTTTGGTGACACCCCCGGTGTTGCCGTTGTCCTCCTCCTCGTTATTGATGTTGCTCTGTTTGAGGTCTCCCATATTGTTGAAAACCAAGAATTGAACCTTCCTTCCGAAATGATTTCCGAACCGTTTTTCCAAGACAGGTATTTCTTTCTTGGCATACTGCATCACATAACGGGCAAGGTCTTCGCCACCTTGGTAATAATAAACGTCAAACAAATCGTATTTGTAGTAGGACCAATGAAAATCTTTCCACTGCACACGGTTTTTCCCAAATTCCATGTTCATGCCGTTGTAGAACTGGGCGTGTGACCATGAAGCTGTGGCTGTCAGTGCCACTAACAGCATCAAACGTAAACAGTGTCGGATTCTCAGCTTCATTTTATTTGAAATCAAACTGCAAAAATACGGAATTATCCTTACCTTTGCCCAAACAAATCAACAATTCAACATGCTACGAATAAACGTTTTCATTTTTAATCCGTTTTCTGAGAACACATACGTTATTTACGATGAGACCAAAGAGTGTGTCATCATCGATCCCGGCTGTATCACCACTTCGGAAGAAGAAACTTTGTTCGGCTTTATCGACAGCCATCAACTGAAGCCATCCTTGATTATCAACACCCATGGACATGTGGATCATATCGTTGGCAATTATGCGGTGAAACGTCGTTATGGCATCAAGGTGGCGGCTCATCCCGAGGTGAAGGATGATTTCATCCAGGCCAAACAACAGGCAGTGTGGCTCGGCTTTCAATCCGTGGGTGATATCGAACTGCCAGATCAAGCGTTAAAGGATGATGAGGTGATTAAAGTGGGAGATGGCTTCTTGGAGGTGATTTGCACCCCAGGTCATGCCAGGGGTAGTATCAGCCTCTATGCGCCTGTCGAAGGCTGGGTGCTCACAGGTGACGCGCTCTTTAGCCGAAGCATTGGGCGAACCGACCTTCCTGGAGGTGATTATGGCACCTTGCGTGAATCCATCCGGACTCGTTTGTTTACCTTGCCAAACGACACAGAAGTCTATTCGGGTCACGGCGGATATACCACCATCGGCGAGGAGAAAGATTTTAATCCATACGTCGCCGTTTAAAAAACAAAACATCAAATAAACTTCACAACCTATCAACATTTTTGTATCTTTGCCGCTCCTAACAATTAAATAATTAAACAACTCAACAAATAAACAACAAAAAAATGATCGAGAAAATCACGTCATCACAGCAGGCTATGGAGCTCGAAGAGAAATACGGAGCCCATAACTATCACCCGCTGCCGGTCGTCCTCGCCAAGGGCAAGGGCGCCAAGGTGTGGGATGTCGAAGGAAAAGAATATTTTGACTTCCTGTCAGCTTACTCCGCAGTGAACCAAGGTCACTGCCACCCGGCCATCATCAAGGCCATGACCGAACAAGCCAACCGTCTTACTCTTAGCTCACGCGCTTTCTTCAACGACGCTCTGGGTGTTTGGGAAAAATATGTCACCGAATACTTTGGCTATGACAAGGTCCTGCCGATGAACTCTGGTGCAGAAGCCGATGAGACGGGTCTGAAACTCGCCCGCCGCTGGGGTGTGGTCAAGAAAGGCATCCCGAACGACAAGGTGAAGATCGTCTGCTGCGAAGGCAACTTCCATGGTCGTACCATCACCATCATCACCATGAGCAACGACCCCGAGAGCTATGCCAACTACGGTCCCATGACTCCTGGTTTCATCCGCATCCCTTATAACGATCCTGATGCCCTGGAACAAGTGCTGGCTAAGGACGGTAAGGAAATCGCTGGTTTCCTGCTGGAACCTATCCAAGGTGAGGCTGGCGTGTATGTCCCGGATGATGGCTACCTGAAGAAGTGCTATGACATCTGCAAGAAGTACAACGTTCTGTTTATGGCCGACGAAGTGCAGTGCGGTATCGCCCGTACCGGTAAGATGCTGGCCTGCGACCATGAAGGTGTCCGTCCCGACATCCTGATCCTGGGCAAAGCCCTCGGTGGCGGTGTCGTTCCGGTTTCCTGCGTGTTGGCAGATGATGACATCATGTTGAACATCAAGCCCGGTGAGCACGGCTCCACCTTCGGCGGCAACCCCATCGCTGCCCGTGTCTCCATCGCTGCTCTCCAAGTCATCAAGGATGAACACCTGATGGAAAACGCCGACCGTCTTGGTAAGATCTTCCGTGAGGAGATTGGCAAGATCAAGAGCCCGATGATCGAGAAGGTTCGTGGCAAAGGCTTGCTCAACGCTGTGATCATCAAACCTAAAGATGGTAAAGAGGCATGGGATGTGTGCTTGAAGATGCGTGACCTCGGCCTGCTGGCCAAGCCTACCCACCAGCACATCATCCGTTTCGCTCCGCCCTTGGTCATCACCGAGGCCGAACTCCGCGAGGCCATCGAGATCATCAAGAAGGCCATCGCCTCCTTCGAATAATCTCAATGGTTTTGTAACTTTTTGTAACTTTTTGTAACATCGAAAAACACGAAAAACACGAAATTGTTTCGGACTTTCGTGTTTTTCGTGTTTTTCGATGTTAAATTATATGGCTTGCCTTTATTATCACAGTTGTTATAGGTCATGAAAAAACTAGTGATTTTCGACTTGGACGGCACGTTGCTCGATACGATCGAGGATTTGGGTAATGCCGTTAATTATATTCTGGAGCGTCGTGGGATGCCCCAATATACCTTGCCTCAGTACCGCAAGATGGTGGGACATGGCATCCGTAACTTGATCTGCAAAGCCTTCTCGCCCATGGAGCTGGACGATGCCTATCTGGAAACTTGTGTGGCAGAGTTCAAGGAGTATTACCTCGCCCATATCGATGAGCATACTCGCCCATTCCCGGGTATTGTCGCCTTGCTTAACGACTTGTATGCTCGTGGCGTCCAGCTGGCCGTCGTCTCCAACAAGGTGCAGGAGGGTACTGAACGACTGGTTCATGAGTTCTTTCCCGACATTGTTTTTGTTGCCATCTTCGGCAACCGTGTGGGCTATCCCATGAAACCGGCACCTGAGATCGTTGCCTCCGTGCTGGCCAAGGCAGGTCGCGTCCCTGCTGATGCGGTCATGGTGGGCGACTCTAACACCGACATGCAGACGGCTGCCAACGGCGGTATCGACGGTATCGCTGTCAGCTGGGGCAACCGTACCCGTGAACAGCTGGCAGGAAACAGGATCGTCGATACGGTCGAGGAACTGCAAAAATGTCTGTTGGATGAGAGTAATTTGTTGGAAACGAAACGCCTCCGTTTTCGCCCTTGGTTTGATAAGGATGCCTTAGCTCTTTTCAAATATGCCTCCGATCCCGAGGTGGGTCCCCGTGCCGGCTGGCCTCCGCATCAATCCGTCGAAGATAGCCTTCAGGTGATTCGCAATATTTTCTCAAATGGTCATACCTGGGCACTGGAACTCAAAGAAACAGGGGAACCCGTCGGCTGTATGGGCTACTATGCCCACGGTGAAAGCAATATCGACATTACTCCTGATGATGCCGAGCTGGGCTATTGGATTGCCAAGCCTTACTGGAATCAAGGTCTCTGTACGGAGGCGCTCCAGGCCATGATTGACTATTGCTTCAACGAGAAACATTTCCAAACCTTATGGGCAGACTTCTTTGTGGATAATCCCGCCTCAGGCCGAGTGATGGAGAAATGCGGTTTCCACGACACGGGCAAAATTAACTGGTGCAGCCGTCTTTATCAAGGCGATGAAAGACCGGTGAAGATCATGAGGTTAAATCGTTATTAATATAGGTGATGAAACGTTATTTTTTATCTGTTGTCTTGCTTATTGCTGTGATAAGTGTGCAAGCCCAAAATTCCACTTTTTGGCGAAAGGTCAATCTCTTTTTGACCAAACCAGCTGTGGTCTATGCCCAATTACATCGGCAGTGCCGCCGTCAGCCTCACCATGGGACGGGTATATTTCTCTACGCAATTTACCTACAATCGGTTCTATTTCCGCAGCCGCGACGCTTTCAACGCCCAGCATGAGGATCTCCCGGAAGATGTAACCAAACTTGATTATCGGGGCATCTTCCACGACTGGATACTGAAAGGATTGCTGGTTTACAGGTTTTAGATAGAATAACAATATTCTAATATGGAAAATATCATTAAAAACAATATTCGAATATTGTTTTGTTATGACAAAACAGAGAATACATAAGTTATGGTAATAAAATTGGTTTCATTTCCCAGTTGGAATCGTTTGTCTTCAAAGCAGAGAAAACTTCGGGTCAGTATTGTAGTGGAAATACTCAATAAAAAGGATGCTGATTTTGTGCTGTTTAGCGAGTGGGTGTTTAATAACATAGAAGATTTAAGCTCTGTTTGCCAATTAGTACATAATGAAAAAGTCACCGCTCTGTTTGAATTGAAATTGTCACCGGGTCTTGTCGGAAACCAGCTTTTTCTTTTACAAAACGGAAAGGTTATAGATCTCAAAACACACCAAGTCTTCAGTGAGCATAAGGATGCAACGGAAGAAAACATTGAAGATTTTTTGTTGCAGGCATACGAAATCTAAAATCCAACCCTCGTTGGGCTGCATCAAATGTTCTTCATTTCAGCAATATACCGTCTTACATGCTCCAATAAAGGCCCAAGGTCTTTGGTATAAGTTTCCCAAATGAACAGTGGACTTGCAATATAATACCCATGGACTAGCACATTACGCATGTCTATGATGTTGCGCCACGGTACTTCTGAGTGTTTTTCTCGGAATTCCTTAGTTA
>JAEEII010000151.1 GCA_016281295.1 Bacteroidales bacterium | reverse complement strand
TGTTTATCCGTATAGGCAAGTGCCTTATCATCATCCGCAACTATATCTATTATATCAATATCCAGAGCCAGAAGCTCATCCTTTCGGATGTGTCGCGTTTTACGCATACCGTGTCGGCATCGAAGGAGGCTTTGAAACAGCTTAAGGACTTGATTGAGAAGGAGGCAAAAGAATGAAAGAAATCAACGAAATAAGAGACGACGAAATCCGCGTTACTGGCGAAGAAAAGCCCCCCAAGCCGCAAGGCTGGAAATGGTTGCTGCTTTTGCTGGCTGGCGTCATTATCGGAATCATAATTTGGCAGACGTGGCCATCAGAGCCATCATCGCCTGTTGAAGACCCAGAACAGGGCATTTTCGAGCCTTCAAATGTGGTGGAGGAAACGACAACGATGAAAACGCCGTTGGCTAAAGCAGAGGAAACAGGGCAAGGTTTCGTTGAAATAGCAGATACTACCATCAACGACATTCCAATGAGGTTGTATATACCTCATTTGGTGAGGATGAGCCTGCATGTGGGCAACATTGACCGCAACGACCCGGGCATTATTTTCGCGGCACAAGCTGCCGACATCAGAGCTGACAATGGTGGCATCGTGGGTGCATTTGTGCTGGAAGGCGAACCCAAGGCTTGGGGACTTTCAAAGAAAGGCTATTGCGCCATCATCAACGACACGGTAACGGTCGGTGTAGCGGATAACTCTCCCCTTTTTGAAGAGGCGACCGAAAAAGGCGGCTATTTCTTCCGCCAGTTTCCCTTGGTGGACAATGGAAATCTCGTTGAAAACGAGCTGAAGGGCAAGGCGATACGCCGGGCCTTGTGCGACCGAGATGGTGAGCTCTTCACCGTGGAAACGCTCAGCATCGAGTCGTTCCACGACTTTGCCCAGGCTTTGGCGGATTTGGGGGTGGACAACGCCATCTATCTCGTTGGTGCCAATGCCTTCGGCTGGGCAACGGATGCCGATGGCCAACGGCATAAGTTTGGTGACCCCAACCCCAAGACCAGCAAGAAGTGGAGGAATATCAATTATTTGGTGATGAGGAGTAAAACGTAGTTTTACGAAATCGCTCCACGAGAGGCATTTCATACATCGTAAAGTCATTTCATACAGAACCCCGAAAATCGTTTGGTCACGTTTTCGGGGTTCCTTTATTTTGCATCATAATAATGACGCAAAACGATGTAATGATTATGAA
The DNA here is from genome assembly GCA_016281295.1 of Bacteroidales bacterium. Next base: position 1,643 of record JAEEII010000151.1, on the reverse strand, counting down.
AACGCAACACCTTTTACTTACGTTGCTGATGCTTGGAGGGGTCGGATGTGCGCCGACCCCTCAAGCGGAGAAACAGCATGAACCTACCGCGACAAGTTTTGAAAATGACAAAACAACTAGCTTTGTGTGGCCAGACACTTTGGCGACGATTCCGGCGGATGTTTCGCAAGAGTGTTATTACGACAAGACCTTGGCTGCATACGCTGCCGATACTGGCTTTTATGCGTTTGAGGATTCTTGCATAGAAAACCAGTATTGTTTTGTGGCTAGTCACATTCAGCCTTTAAAACTACCTGATGAATGGAAAAGCAAAAAAGAGCTCAGCGACATGGTCGCATTCTATAACTTTATGGAGATATTACACGCCATCGAGACCGATTACGACGCGTGTGAGCGTTATACCTACGATGCCAATGACATTAATCTCACCGATGAACAACTGAAAGCCAGAGAAGCTGAATATGCCGAAACCAGAAAAGACTTTTATGCTGAACTTGATTGTATTAGTTTGAAATCGATACCTGAAAAAGGGTTGCAGAATAGAGTCAAAACACTTATTAGAGAGATTAAGGAAAGTGAGAGCAGCGAAGAGGCAGAAGGTGAAGAAAACATCTGGGATATTAATTCTAGCCTTGACAAATTGACTGAAAGTTGGTTGCCTGACATCTTCGCCGATTCGTTGAGGTATGCCAGTTGGGACGAGAAGTCTTCACCACAATACTATCTTCCCGATTGGGTGCCAGATGTGTTTGATTGTTTTCTCGGACAGTACGTGAAACCAACTTTAGACGACAAAATGGAGATTGTCAAACGTTTTAATAATTCGGAGAATTTCAACGAAAAGGTTGCTTGGGGCTTTATAACTTTAGGGGTTGAACGCCTTGCGCCCTGTGAAGGGTTATTAAAAATGTGTGAAGAGATAATTGCTTCTGGAAACTACTCGCCATTGCTTGACATATTGTGGCGAGCATATCGTGAGAAATATAACGGCACCTATTCATGTCCCTCTACTTATTGCTATAGCCCTAATCTCCGCTACAACCATTTCCGTCGGATGGTTGCCTACACCACTCTACGGCATATAGAAGCTCATCCCGAAGACGAGTTGGCCCGTGTGCAGTACTATTTCATGGTGGCGCACACCAATATACTTAGGCTCCACCATCCCTATCCTTTCGGAAATAGCGCCGCAACGGAATACATGCTGCTTTATTGGAATCAGATGTTATTGTACTATTAAAAACATAATAAACATGGAGCTGACAGAAAATGAAAAGAGGCTGCTGAATCCTATAATGGATAGGATTCGGGATTCCAAGATAATGTATTTGGTTGACATGCGGTTGACGCAGCAGGGGCAAATAAAAAACCCCCAACTTGATTCCCAAAAAGTCAGGGGTTTATTTGGTAGCCCATAGCGGATTCGAACCGCTGTTTTCAGAATGAGGGTCTGATGACCTAGACCCCTAGTCGAATGGGCCAACAAAAAAGGTTCTTTTTGCGGAACCTTTGTGAACTAGGCGGGAGTCGAACCCACAACCGCCTGATCCGTAGTCAGGGACTCTATCCAATTGAGCTACTAGTCCATTGCCTTTCGACGCTGCAAAATTACAGCTTTTTTCATTATCCGCAAGCTTTTTTTT
>JAEEII010000150.1 GCA_016281295.1 Bacteroidales bacterium | reverse complement strand
GGCTATTGGGTGGGGAAGCCCTATTGGAACCAGGGCATCTGCACGGAGGCGCTGCGATTGATGATCGACCATATCCGCCGGACGACTGACATTCCATCGCTTATCAGCAGCCACTTCATCGACAATCCCGCCAGCGGCCAAGTAATGGAGAAATGCGGCTTCATCCCCACTGGCGAAACCTGCATAGATGAATCCCTGGCCGGTTCCGACCGCCCTATGAGAGTCCTGAGATTAGAAATCAAACGATGATTTTTGGCATAAAATACTACTTAACGGTTGTATTGTTCAAAGAAAAGTAGTATCTTTGCCAAAAAGAATATGACATTTGATCCCATCATACCAGAAAGCCTGTGGTCAGTCCGTTATGATAACTGTAAGGATAATGCCTTCTTCCAGGTATTCAGTCAATGGACAGATCCTATATGGCTTCGGGACTTTTTCTTACATCATAAACAAGACTTGAATGAATATTTCAAGGTAACCAATGTCGATAGCGCCATATACGAAACCATCGCAGATGCGCACGCCCTCCAATGCCTCATTCTGGATCTCGCCGTAGAAGCAGACCTTAACCGAGTGTTCAGGCCACTGGAACCTTCCCGGATGTCTGATATGCTTCTTGGGAAAGAGAAAGCCAAAGGAGAGGCTTTCAAGCATCCTTCCTGGCTGCGTATCTATGCTTTGAAAGTTGGAGAATCTACGTACATCGTCACAGGCGGAGCCATCAAACTGACAGCCACTATGCAGGAAAGGGAGCACACTCTTGAAGAACTTAAAAAGATGGAAATGGTTAGGAATTACCTGATATCCGAAAGTGTAGTGGACGCTGAGGGCTTTATTGACTTTTTACAGGCAGATTAATGGATAAAGTATTGGATTTTTTGAAGTCTCATCAATCTCCTACGCCGTCGCGCTGGAGGGAAGATGCAGAATGGCGCCGGTCCAACTGGGGCTGGCTGCGCTACTCACAGTTTATTGCTATCCGGATGTTGTCAAGGATGGATGAATTACATATTACCCAGGCATTGCTGGCAGAAAAGATGGATTGTTCTCAGCAGTACATATCAAAAATCTTGAAGGGGCAGGAGAATCTGAGCCTGGAGAGCATCTGGAGAATTGAGTCCGCCTTAGGGATAGACCTTGTTAATTCCGCATTGACCTTTGTAAGCGGCTATACCGGCACTGAATCCCAACGTCCACAGTGCCTGAATGATTCCGGTGGCGAAGAGTTAGACCCCAATATAAAGACAAGTGATCTTGTGGAAGGCTATAAGGCCAGTAGAAAAAAGCGAAAGAGAACCTGAAGGCGTGAAGTATTTGCCGAATGTCATATCGGTGCTCAGGATAGCAGGCTCCATCGGCCTACTGTTTTGCGATGTGACCGGATGGCCGTTCTGGGTGCTCTATGCGCTGTGTGGCATCAGTGATATGGTTGATGGCTGGCTGGCCAGGAAACTCCAGGCGGAGACTAAAGCCGGGTCCTTTCTGGACTGTGTAGCCGACATCGTATTAGTTGCCTGCTGCGCCATCCGTATATTACCGGTACTGGAGATTCCAGTCTGGCTCTGGATCTGGGCCGGGGTAATTCTCATTATCAAGATTGTGAACCAGATATCGGCCCTGGTCGTGCACAAACGATTCTGCTTTCCTCACACATTGGCCAACAAACTGACCGGCCTCCTGCTGTTCCTGGCTGTACCTACAATGATTTGGTCTGTGATTCCCATTGCCATCGTAGCGGCTATCGCCACCTTTGCCGCCATCCAAGAGAGACATTACTTTCCGATGCGGGAAATAGGGAAAGTCTATAACTTATTGTAAATAAATACTTTAACTTCTTGGCCTTTTCACGTTTGTCCCCCTGCTGTCCCCGAATTTTTTGAGGGCTCAAACTTTTTTTGTAAAAAAGTCCTTCGGGGGACAAAAAAAGTAAAGGTGCGTCCCCGCATGGCAGAAGGGGCGCACCGGGTGTTAACAATAGAAGTCTGGCATCAGACCTCCGGGAGCGAAGGTAGGAGTAATCTTCGAGATGTTCTGCTGGTACCAGCCGGGATAGATATGCAAGCATGTCACCGAAAATATGTAACTTTGCTTCGATAAATCGAAATTTGAGTATGCGTAAGTTGTTCTTGCGAGTCATTCTTTTGACCATCTCGTTAGGCATTTCCGCCTGCGGCTTTTTCGATGATCAAAGTACCCCTTACGGATATGTCAAAAGCAGTTTTCGGCTAATTGACGAGCATGCCCTTTACGCCAATGGAGATTGGATCATTGAACGCGCATCATATCTTTCGGAAGCGAAATCCATTGACAGTTTCGATGATGCTCACAAGATAGTGAGAAGCGCACTGGCATTTGCCGGAGGCAAACATTCCGCGCTTGTGGCTCCTGTAACTGACACTACGGCATACGAAGAACTACCCTCTGAAGCCTATATGCTTGAGGGGGGAATTGCTTATGTAAAACTTCCGGCTCACCGCGGGGTTAAGGTAAGCGACTCCATCTATATACACACAGTGCTTGATTTCCTGCAAAGCCATCTTGACGCCGCAGGTGTTATTGTGGACCTTCGCGACAACCTTGGTGGGAATATGTATCCGATGATAACGGCCGTGGCCCCGATGCTTCCTGACGGAAAGATTATCAGTTTCCAGACGCGCAAACGAACTTTCGCCATAACGTTGGATTTCGCGGTCCGGGACGCAGGACTTAGCCTTGAGGGGATTTCTAAACTGCCTGATAATACGCCTGTTGCCTTTCTTACCAACGACTGGACCGGGAGTTCGGGAGAGCTCACGCTTTTGTGTTTTCGTGGTTTGGAAAAAGCCCGTACCTTCGGCATACCAACTGCTGGGTATGCGAGTGGCAATCAGTCTTTTCCTATGGCCGATGGCTATACTCTAGTGATTACAACCTCACGTGCCGTTGCCCGGACAGGAGAGGTCTTCTGTGACGACCCTATTGCTCCCGATGTAGAAACCGAGACCCCGCTAGAAGATGCGGTGGCATGGATTCAGAGTCAGTAGACCAATTACTCAGTAAATTCTCTGTTTATCGAAATGAATATGCCCCGGCAATCCTTCTGGACTGTCGGGGCGTGTGTTATTATGTTTACGAGAAGGTCAGAGGCACGCCTAGGATTTAACTTATCGAAGTTATGCTGCTCAAATTTGCGATTTTATCGAAGTTTATTATAGTTGAATTTTGATTTTTATCGAAGTTTGCGTAACGGCCGAAAATTACTACTCTTACCTTAAGCAGGCCTTCCTGCTGATCGGCATCAACAAATTCTCATTCAAGAGCAAAGACAGGATCAGGAACGAGAAGGTATATGTGGTTGATACAGCCCTGGCTACAGATAAAGAGGG
>JAEEII010000014.1 GCA_016281295.1 Bacteroidales bacterium | reverse complement strand
GCCACCCTGCAAAACCTATTGTACGATTACGACGGTTTTTGTAATTTAGCCGCGCGAAAAGACATCATGAGAAACCTCGAGGAGACCTTCCGCTACGACGACCAGAACCGCCTGACCGAAGTTAGGCTGGGCACGGTGTGCACCGGCGCGTCCGCCTACGACAGCTACGGGCGCATGACCGCGAAGACAGCTGGCGGGCAGGCCGTGTTCTCCGGCGCGGTGTACAACGCCGCGGGCAAGCCCCACGCCATGGCGAAGGCCGCGGCTTCCTCTTCGGCGTTCCCCGAGGCGAACCAGGCGGTGGACTACACCGGCTTCGACAAAGTCAGCAGTATCAAGCAGGGCAGGGACAGCCTCCGCTACACCTACGGCTACGACCACCGGCGCATCGCCATGACGGAATATACCGGTGACACCGTCCGTTCCAAGCGTTATGTCGGCGCCTGCGAGCAGGTCACCGTGATCGGGGGCAACACCGCTTCGTCGCACTGGCTCACCCATCTCGCCGGCCCCACCGGTGTTTACGCCGTGGTGGAGAAGCGCGGCGGCGAGGAGACCCTCCACTACATCCTCAAGGACAACCTCGGCTCGTGGACCACTATCACCGACAGCGAAGGCAACGTGGAGCAGCGCCTGAGCTACGACGCCTGGGGCAGCCTCCGCGACCCCGACATCTGGAGCGGGAGTTTCACGGGCACGCCCAAGTTCGACCGTGGCTTCACGGGCCACGAGCACCTCACCGCCTTCGGCCTCATCAACATGAAATTCACCTTAAGCGAGCGCAGTGCCAAGCTTTGCTTGAGCACTGCCGAGCGATGTGAATTGGGCGGAGCCAACGGGAGGATGTACGACCCGCTGATGTGTTCCTTCCTCTCGGTGGACACCTACGTCCAGGATCCCGGCAACGCCCAGAGCTTCAACCGGTATGCCTATTGCTTGAACAATCCACTGAAATACACCGACCCAGATGGGGAATGGGTGCAGTATGTGATTGGAGGTTTGTTGGGCGCATGGAATGGTTACTCCATTGGGAAAACTGCAGGATTGAATGGATGGGAGATGGTTGGAGCGATTGCTGGAGGTGCTTTGGTAGGAGCTATAAGTGGAGGTGTTGGAACCTATGTGTGCAGTGTGTCTACAGCTGCTTTGGGAGGCTTATGTGGTGGAGCATTAAGTGGTGCTGGCAATAGTTTGATACAAGGATTAGCCAATAAGAGCGATAATCTTTTGGCTGATGTTGGAAATGGATTTTGGAAAGGTGGATTGAGTGGCATGGTGGGAGGTTATGTTGGCGGAGGAATTGGCATTTATGGCGGGAAGGGAGCCTTTCTCGGTGGACTTGCCTCAAGTTTAACATACGAGGTTTGTAATTATACAACAATTGACAATTATCAAATTAATTGGTTAAATGTTGGGATGGGCGGAGTTATGTCTTACGGTGTTTATCACGCACAAGCTTTTTCTGGATATATGGCTGGAGGGTTTAACAATAAAATGAGCTATTCAGATTATTGTGATATGATAAGTATTTCCCAAAAATCAATGAGAGAGTGGAAAGAAGGTAAGTTTATTGCTTATAACGACGGGAAAAAACCATTCATGTTAATAGGTGATGATAATAATGTCTCAACAAATGGGAAACACAATAATGCAAAATTTGACTATCATACGCATCCTCAATGGCCAGAATTCCTTGCCGATTATGACCTTATGTCTACATCTAAGGGAGCAGAACGTGCTGGTTTCCCAATTAATCAATGCGATGAGGCAGCGAGAGTTATCTTGACAAAGATTGGTTGCGAGAATATGTATCAGGGCTCAAGAAATGGTCAAATAGTTTATATGACCGATGAAGTCGTTACAGGTGCTAATGTTCTAAATCATTTTGCACAATATAGAGTTCCATATGATTATTTCTCATTGTTCCATTATTATCAGCATTGTTTTTTGTTTAATTTTAAAATTCATTAGTATGGAGATTAGAAAACTATTATTCATTTTGTGTTTTTTATGGTTATTGCCTTGTGCAAATGTATTTGCTCAATTTGATGCTTTGCAAATTAATCTTGAAAAGCATAGTATTGTAATAGGAGAAGATCAAAGAATAAGTCTTTTTTGTGATTTCGATGGCTGTCATTATTATGTCGTGAAAAAGGCATCATGTCAAAATGATTATTCGAAACAGGAAACATGGTTCAAGCGTGATGGAGATTGGATTAAGGAGTTGGAGAAAGGTGAATTTGATGAAATGGCTGAAATAGTTTTGGGGCTATCTGTCATGAATCTTGCATTTGGTTTAAATCTGGCTAACCTTGAAATAGTGCATGATCCAAAAACTATTCTTTTGGAACTAGTAATAAATGGACAAATAATATCGTATCAATTAAATCTCCCACTGAATTCAAATAATAATAAGTTGAAGCAGTTTGAGAATATTTGTGAAAGAATCATAATGTTAGCAAATGAAAATCCTGATACATTTTTAGAAAGGAAGGGAAATACGCCACACCGATGACAGAGACGTTCAAATACGACAACCTGGACCGCCTTGACACCGTTCTGTTCAACAACACGGTGAGCCGCATGGAGTACGACACGGACGGCAACATGACGCGCAGGACATCGCAAGGCGTTGTGGTGTTCAAAAACGCCAGTGTTGACAGTCAGGCGAGGCCTCACGCGGTTACAGGTGCCGAGGTCAACAGCGCGATGCTGCCCGATGCGCAGACTGTCTTATACACCATGCACGATAAGGTGAAACGGATCGAACAGGGAGATGATTACCTGGCGATTGACTACGGCTACGACCGCCAGCGCATCGGGATGTCGGAGTGGATTGCTGCGAACCAGGCGACGACCCGCAAGCTGTATGTGGGCAGCTGCGAGTTCAACCGTGGTTTGAACCGGGAGCAGCGTCTCACCTATATCAGCGGACCGCTGGGCGTGTTCGCGGTGTATGAGCAGCTTGGCGAGCTGTACAAGGGTGGCGGCGACAGCGACGACAGCGATGATGACGGCGGCGACGAGGACAGCTTCACCGGCGCGTTGTATTACCTTCACCGCGACCATCTGGGCAGTGTGACGACAATCACCAACTCGAGTGGAGCCATCGTCCAGGAGCTGAGCTACGACGCATGGGGCAACCTGCGCAACCCTTATACGTGGAGTGGGAGCTTCACGGGCACGCCCAAGTTCGACCGTGGCTTCACCGGCCATGAGCATCACTCTCATTTCGGGCTGATCAACATGAACGGGAGGATGTACGACCCGCTGATGTGTTCCTTCCTCTCTGTGGACAACTATGTGCAGGCACCCGACTTCTCGCAGAGCTTCAACAGGTATGCGTATTGCTTGAACAACCCGCTGAGGTATGTGGATCCGAGTGGAGAATTTGTAATTACGACGGGAGTGATAATTGCTGCTGCGGCCATTATTGGAGCTGGGATAGGGACGTATCAAGGATATAAAACTGCTGTTTCGCAAGGGTTGACAAGTTGGGATATGGCAGGGAAAATGGTGTTAGGTGGTTTGATAGGTGCTGCTTCTGGAGCGGCTTCAGCTGGTGTTGGAGTTGCAGTTGGTGGAGCTGTCGCAGCAGCAGGAATAGGTGGATTTTGGGGAGGTTGCATTACAGGCGGTGTGTCTGGATTTGTTGGCGGTGGTATAAATGGATATGGTATGTCACGTCTTGCAGGCAATACTATTGAGCAATCTTTAACCACTTCTATTACTTCAGGTCTTATCGGCATGGGTACGGGAGCTTTGCTTGGCGGCGTAAGTTCCGGCATTGCATCCTCTATTAAAGGCAACAATTTCTGGAACGGAAAGGCCTTACCGACACCAAGGCCGGCAGTGGAACCATTGCCGGAATTGACTCCGAAATCGGCACAGTCAATCACCTCAGATAAACTGTCCATGACCCCAATAGAGGAAGGAAATTATACTGTACAGGTGACCATCGAAGGAGAATATTCTGTATATTATGGGAAAAATTCGGAAGAAGCTGTAAAATATGTCGGCATTACGAAACGCAACCCAGAAATAAGATGGGCGGAACATCTGGCATCGAATACCGAACGTAATACACTGGAATATCATTTAGTACAAGAAGCTACAGGTCTTACCAAAAATCAAGCTAGAATAATAGAACAGCAGTATATCAATTTGTATGGCTTAGAGAAAAACGGAGGACAACTGCTAAATCAAATAAATTCTATTGCACCATCAAGATGGAATAGTTTTAATATTAGAATAGATGTAATACAAGTTCCAAAATTACCATAAACATGAAAAGAGTTGTAATCAAACAAG
>JAEEII010000149.1 GCA_016281295.1 Bacteroidales bacterium | reverse complement strand
GGATACGCTATTGCAAAGTCATTGGGCTCATACAAGATTGTGCCAAGAGAGAGGTAATGGCCTCGATCATTGAAAACAGGCGTGTTCAATATGTTCCACTTTTTTCCTTTTAGTTCCAAATACTCCTGGTCGCTCACCGGATGGTGCTGGATGCCCTGAATCCAGCCTTCGTAGTGGTCGATCTCTGTGCAGATCAAAATCCATCCTGGCTTTTCGTCAAGTTTCTCATAAAGCTCGTTATAGAGCAGTTGACTCACCATCTCGCTGGTGTGGCTTCCCTCTTTGCGAATAGGGATGACCGGTAGATCGCAGATTCCGAATGACATGGTTAGTTTTTTTTTGATGTGGCTAAATTATTGAAAATGTTTTGAAAATACGCCTGTTTTTAGGTGGAAATATTCTTTTTTTTTAATTTAGCGTATCGAAAAGGTCTTTGTTTTTTATTTAATACATTGATAATGAGTAAGTTAGAGTCTTTTTTCAATAGTATTCGCCATCGTTATTATGAAGTGTCGAAGGTGATGATGTTTTTGTTGGCTATCGTCATCATTTATTGGCAGCTTCCTCGGGTGGTGAAGTTTCAATACGAGTTCCAGCTTTTCAAACCCTGGCAGCATGAGACCTTATACGCGCCATTTGACTTTCCTATTTACAAAGACGCGGAGATGTTGAAGGTGGAGAATGAGGAGGTGCTGAAATCTGTGAAGCCGATCTTCCAGTTCAACAAGGAGTTGACCCAGGAGGCAAGGAGGCAATTGGACGAGGCTTTTGCAACCCAATGGAAGGGTCATGGAGGTCTCGACCAGGAGTTGAACAGGACGACTTTGTTGGAGCTTTTCGACCAGATTCAAAACCGTGGTGTAGTGGCCTACGACAAGGCGTTGGATGAGATGACTCCGGAGACACAGGTGCGAATTGTCAAGGACAAAGCCGCGACGACAGTGACATACGGTTCTTTGTATTCGATGAATACCGCCAGACAAGTGGTCGAGCAATGGGTCTTGGAAAGGCATTCAGGCATTGACAAGCAGCTGGTTTCTACCTTGTTGCTGAACCATCTTCGTCAAAATGTGCAGTATGACGCTTCGATGACCAAACATGAACAGGAAAAGGCCCTGTCGAAAGTGTCGTTGACCTACAGCATGGTTCAGAAAGACGAGTTGGTGATCTCTGAAGGGGAGATTGTGGATGACAGGGCTTTCGCTGTGCTGAACTCCTTGCAGCGGGAGTATGCCACGGGTGCATACGCCAAGAACGACAGCTTATGGGTGAAAGTGAGCCAGTTTTTCCTGGTGGCCTTGCTGATTACCATGATTGCGTTGTATTTGCGTGCCTTGCACAACAAAGATGTTTACAGTGAGTTGAGTAAAATCAACTTGATTCTTTTGCTGATGATTATCATGATTGTCCCCGCCTATTGGATTATGAAGATGCATCCTTCGTTCATCTTGATGATGCCGGTGGTGATGCTGACCATGATCATGGTGACTTTTTTCAGTCCCGGTCTGACGTTCACCATCCAGGTCGTGACGGTGTTGCTGATTGCGATGGCCGTGCCCAATCCGTTCCAATACATCTTCATGCAGCAGGTGGCCAGTATGATTGTCATTTTCATCCTTTCCAATCATAGGTCGAGACGGCATTATTTTTACAGCTCTTTGTTGCTTTTTGTCGCGTACTTTGTGATTTATGTTGCCTTTACTTTCTTGTCCTCTGCGGTCATCGAGTGGTCGGTGGTGGGCATGTTGGCCTTGAATGCCTTGTTTACCATGCTTTCGCTTCCGTTGATTTTCCTTTTCGAGAAGATGTTCAGGCTGACGACTTCCTTGACTTTGATGGAGCTGAACAATACGAACACGCCGTTGCTCAGGCAGCTCGCTCAAAATGCACCGGGCACTTTTCAGCATAGCATTCAAGTGGCCAATTTGTGCGATGAGGTGCTTTATGCCATCGGTGGTGACAGCTTGCTGGCGCGTACTGGTGCTTTGTATCACGATATCGGTAAGGTGAAGAATCCGATGTATTTCACTGAGAACCAACATGGTGGTTATAACTCTCACAATGACATATCGAATGTGGAGAGTGCCCAGATTATCATCGCCCATGTGCTTGACGGTATCGAGATGGCCAAAAAAGCACGGCTTCCCGAACAGGTCATCGACTTCATAAGGACACATCATGGAACGCGGCGCACGGAGTATTTCTATATCATGGAGAAACGTCAACATCCTGATGAGGAGGTGGATCCCACTGACTTCACCTACCATGGACCTATACCGTTTTCAAGAGAGACGGCGGTGCTGATGATTTGCGATTCCGTGGAGGCGGCCTCAAGGAGCATCAAAGAGCCTGACGAGAACAACATCAGCAATCTGGTGGATAACATCATCCAAAAACAAATGGATGACGGACAATTCCAGAATGTGGATCTTACCATGCGTGACTTCACAGCCATCAAAAAGGTGCTCAAGAAGAAGTTGATGAGCATCTATCACGTTCGGATTGCTTACCCGGAAAGGTGAGAATTGAGAATTTAGAATTTATAATTTAGAATTTAGAGGGTGCTACCCCATTAGGGGTTTATCTTGGTAGGCCCTGGGTAGAACCCTCCCCCTCTCCACAGTGGAGAGGGGGTCGGGGGGTGAGGTTAGAGGAGTGGTTAAAGAGCCAGGTATTTCAGGGAATTTGGACCTTCGTTGAAGATTAAATCTAATATGCTGAGGTCGGGGGCGAAGGGATGTTTGGTGCTGAAAACTTGGTAATAGTTTGGGAATCGACTCGGATTGGGGATGGCTTTAGGGCTGAACTTTTCACGCAGGTCGTTTTCTGTGTTTTTTTCGTAGTCGGTGGAATGAACGATGTCTTTCTGGATTTTGAGCATTTTCAAGACTGCCTTCAAGGCGGCATCGTTTAGGTCGATGAGCTTGTCGAAAGGGTGTTCGAAGACGGCTTTCAAGAAGTCGTAATAATGGTCAAAATAAGGTGCTGCTTTATAGGCTGATTCCAGGCAACGGCTGTGGATATGCTGCCAAGGCTCGACGTGGCTGATGGCGACATCCTTGGTCATGGTATGGTTGCCGTTTACCTTCACCACAGGAACACTGAGACTCTCCACGCCGTTGGCAGTCATGACTCGGCAACGGTTGCGGTAGGTCTGCTTG
>JAEEII010000148.1 GCA_016281295.1 Bacteroidales bacterium | reverse complement strand
CTCAGGCTTACTATAGACCGCACGAATCTGTATGGTGTATATCTTTTTAGGCTTGGTATGATCAGTAGCGTAAGCCGGGTTGTCTTCAACTTTTGTGTGGGCTAAAAGAACTTCGAAGGGAGTGCCGGGATAGACCGTTGTATCCGTGTCTTCAAATTGTCCGGTGGAAGTGTTATACCTCTGCACCACCCAATGGGAGAAGACACTGTTTTCGGGCACACCTTCCGGCTCTTCGGCAGGCGCCACAGCGGCTCTAGCCGAGACGTTGTCTTTATATAAGGAGTCTCTTGAAATCGGATGCACATTGTTGTTATTGTCTATATATACATATTGTAAGTGTATGCCATCTGCGCCATCGATTACCGCGCGCCACTTGCCATAGAGGATAAGTTTCTTGGTAATCCAGAAACGGTCGCCACCATCATTACCTATAAGGTCAGAATTGTAACCCGGAGGATTGGCTATATTACCCCACTTGTCCATCGAATCGGTCATGTCAACCGTCTTGTCGTATGCAAGCGTAACCGTTTTCTCCGTCAACTTTGTAGTGGCCTTAAAAAGTTTCGTGCATTTCGAGTTGGTGTACCAGCCCACAAACTGATAACCCGTGCGGATACCTGTGGGAAGGCTGACTCTTCCTCCGTAACTGACACGGAAGTTCATTGCCTGGTTTTCAGATCCCCAGTCCAACGTCTCGTCGGTGCCGGCATTCGGACGCATGAAAACACGGTATTGGATTTGACGCCACTTGGCATAGACGGTGATGTCACCCACCGGCATTTTGCCCCACGGACGAGGTGTCGTACAACCTGCATCCACGTACCAGCCTTCAAAGATGTACCCATTTTGTCCAGCGGGAAGAGGAGGAACCGTGTCTGTGTACAATTGAGGGATCGTTGCGCCATGCGGGATGGCAGGACTCTCGAAAAGAAGGTGCCCAGACCGGTTCTGAAGCGAGTTGCCATTACCGTCAACATAGTTGCCGTCAAAATAAGATATCTTGAATTGGTCACGAGTATAAAGGAAATTGAGGTGGTATTCAAGAACACCATCACCATCCGGATCCTCGTTCCAAAGGGGATAAGTACTAGCATTAGTAGTCCAGTCTTGTCCTCTTTTTCTATAAAAAGTAAAGCCTAAAAATTTCGTTGGATTCTGGTTGTTAACATTTGTATTACTGGAACGACTTTGCACAACCCTGTCCTCGTAGTATGTCTTGCCATTGTACGTCCTTGTTGGTATTCCCGTATAATCCTCGCCCGCAACCGTTTCAAACCAGATGTGGTATCTCCAGTCGTTGGATAAGTCTGGGTAACGGACAATCACATAGTTGCCATTGGCTAACTCCGTGGCTCCAAGTAAATTCCGATCCATAACCGTAACCAAACCTTTGACGGTTCCGTCACCATCGGCAGAGGCTACCGGTTTCGGTATTGTTCCAATCATCAAAACGTAGCTGACCGGCGGCCAGATGCCGTTACGGTCCCTGCCGTCAAACGGGTTGTTAGTAGTACCCTCATAACTGGTCATTTGGTCGTATCTGGGCCAAATATCAGTGATATCCTGCCCGTAATAAGCTGTGATGGAGAAATAGTGATAGATGTAATTCGTGCCATTAATAGTTTGCGGTTCTGATTCATGCTGCAAGCCACTACCCTCAGCGACATCGGGATGGTTAATGTCCCAATTCCACCACCGAACAAGTCCGCCTAAGCCTGTGAGCGAGTCGGAATGAATCGGAGTCTGGTAAGGATAAGTAGCATCATTCCTTTCCCTATACATATAAAATTTGAACTTGTAAACGATGCGTTTATAGTAGAGGTTCAGAACCGCATCGCCTTCCGGTGTAATGGTTACATTCCGGACAGTATCCTCTGTCAGGCAGAAGCCTTTGTAGTGACGGTTGGTATCTCCTGTAACAACAGGATAATCTTCGTCATAATAGTCAATTACACTATAGGGAATATAAGTGCCCACCCGGCCTTGTTCGTTTATGTAAGTACCGGCCACCTCGTATGTAGAAGTGTCCACAAGGCTTTGTTGCCAGTAAATGACAGTATATGGGGCATACTCATTGGTGTCCCACTTGGCATAAAGTGTAGTGTCTTTGTTCAGATAATTGTTAAAATTAAACTGGACACCCGTAGGGACACCATCTTCGCCAGGAGCCCCTGTGAACCATCCGCGAAACTGATAACCTCTACGCGTCATCGTCCCTGGATTTGTAGGTAGCGAGCCTGTTTCCACGAACTGCGGAGCCACATAGGTGGCGCCTTTGCCGTTCTCAACAAACACAACCCAGTAACCATCTCTTAAACTCACCTTGAAACAAACATTTCCGCTTATGGTAACCAACGAATCGTTATCATACATGGAGGTAGATGTATAACCGTCTATGTACCCCCCCGTGCCGAATACTGGAACCCAACCGATGAAATTGAAACCTTCCGCAGCCACGTAGGCCTGGTCAATGGTATATTCGACAGGCGTACCCGTGGCCAAGGTGGTGTCATAAACAATATTGGAAATACCCAACACCGTCTCGTTTTCATCATAATAAATCACCGTGTAAGTCTTGAAAAACATGGCATGGTAGGTGATTT
>JAEEII010000147.1 GCA_016281295.1 Bacteroidales bacterium | reverse complement strand
TTACAGGGCTTTCTTGTAAACCTTGATGACGCCGTCGGGGCAGGTGATGCCGCAGCTGGCGCAGCCGATGCAGGCTTCGGGGTTCGCCATGAAGGCGTAATTGTAACCTTTTCCGTTAACTTCTTTTGCCAGTTCGATGACTTTGCATGGGCAGGCTGTGATGCATACGCCGCAGCCTTTGCAACGCTCGATGTCAACGACGATGGCTCCTCTGAATTTTGCCATATTAATTGATGTTTTTAAATGTTTGTTTGTTTCAATTTTTTGAATCCACGAAATTACGGTTTTTATTTGATATATGTGCAGGACGTGGACGGTATTTCTTTTCGGTTTTTGTAATTTAGAACGATTTTAAATAGCTTGGTTTTTACGCGCGTTTTTTGGGATTTCTATATTTTTGCTTGCATAAAAACAAAATATCATGCGCTGGATTACCGCAAAATACGAACTGACTTGTCAAGGGAAATACGCAGGCTCTTATTTAGCCTTTAATAATGGCACCTATTCATATTATGTCAACACTTGGGAAAGAGAGATAGAGGGTTTCAAGGATCTTTTGGAACAAAATGGCTTGTTGAAAGACAAAACGACAAAGAAGCCTATGGCCTTTTTCGTTGAGATGATGAATGATTCCAACCGAGTGAAAGGCAAAAAGAAAGCGATTTATGTGAACGGGCCTTTTACCTTGACCAGAATTCCACAAGAGACGGGAGAACGTTTCATGGTATATCGTCGTGATGCCCGCAAAGGGGAGGTGTGCTATTCGGATAAGGACCATTCCGCGCCGCATTATGAAGGCCCCAAAACTCCCGAAGGGATGAACGAGTGGACTACATGGTATGCCTTCGAGAAGATGGATGATGGCTCTTTTGTGGCTGCTCTTGACGAATCGTGGTGGTGGGGTGGAGGACACAATGACGGTGGTACCATTCGGACTGAGATCCCTGAGGAATGGCATGAACTGCCTTACGATGAGTTTCTCAAAAACGTGGTCACTCTTTCGTCGGCCTCCCATTATGGCTTCACTCCGGAAGAGCTAAAAGCTAAAAAGGGTTTGAAGGAGTTTTTTGGTTTTACCGAATAAAAGAGAAGCAACCCTCAAAATGGATTGCTTCACTTGTTTTTTGTTTGCTAATGTTTATTTGATAAGGTGTGCTTCAAAGTTACCCTTTAAAGTCAAAACATTTAATTCTTTACTGGGTGATCCATTGCGAAAGCTTTGAGGCGTTCGGCAAGCACGGGGATTTCGTCTCTTTGGATGAGCGAGGTGCAAGCGCGGATGCCTTGTTTTTGGCTGCCGCAGGTGTCGAGCGAGATGCCGGAAACACCGTAGTACAACATCTCTTCCACCAGGTCGGCTCCTGTGAAGCCGGGATAGCAGAAGGTGAAATAGAAACCGTCAGCGATAGGTTCGCCGCAGTCCTCGTCGTAGGTGATGTAGAAGCCGTTTTCGGTGAAGGCTTTCTTCATCAGTTCTGCCTTTCGGCCATATTCCAGCACGTCGTCACGGTAGTTGTAAGTGCCGTCGTTAACCGCTTTCAGAATGGCGGCGAGGGCATGTTGTGCTGAATGTGAGGTGCCTGAGCTTAGTGGGTGCAGAGCGCCGAAGAGAATGGCTCTCAGGAAGATTTCCTGTCCACAGAATGCTTTCAGGTCAGGGTAGTGGCGTTTGGCCAGCTTGTCGCTGATGCCGATGATGGCGCAACGTTCGCCAGCGTAGCTGAAGGCCTTGGAGCTGGATATCATGAGGATGTACTGGTCAGTATATCTGCCCACGGTAGGTTGATAGGGTTCCACTCCGGGATGGCTGTAATCCTTGCGGAAGTCCATGCCGAAGTAGGCAAGGTCTTCCATCACAATGACGTCGTACTTGTTGGCCATCTCTCCGATGATTTGCAGCTCTTCCTCGGTGAGGCAGACCCATGTCGGGTTGTTGGGGTTAGAGTAGAGGATGCTGTGGATGTTGCCTTTGCTAAGCACTTCTTCGAGCTTGGTGCGCAGTTTCTCGCCGCGGTAGTCATAGATGTCGAAATGCTCCATGGGGATGCCCAGCACTTTGTTTTGGAATTTGTGAACGGGGAATCCTGGGTCGATGAAGAGGATGGTGTTCTTCTTGACGTTGGTGTGACCGCAGATCATGAATGATGCGAAGCCACCTTGCATAGAACCTACAGTAGGGATGCAGTTGTCTGCATTCACGTCAAGGTTCAGAAAGTTCTTGATGAAACGAGAGGCTTCTTTTTTTAAGATAGGAGTGCCGTCGATGGGTGGATAGTTGGCGGGAACGCCATCTTGTAGGGCTTTGATTTGTGCTTCGATACCGACGCGTGCGGGTGGCAGACCGGGGTTTCCAATCTCCATGTGGATGAATTTCTTGCCTGAAGCAGCTTCGATGTCACGAGCCAGCTTGTTGATTTCACGGATACCGGCTTTGCCAATGCAGGCCAATCCACTTTCCTCAAATAGTTTTTTTGCTACGTCAACGGGAACAATATTGTGTTGCATCATGATGATAATATTTTGATTATTAATTGATTGCGTTATAATTATGCCTTCTTAGGCAACGCAAAGATAGTTTTTTTTATTGATTTGGGCAAATAATTGCAGATTTAAAAAAGATGATGTTTATAATTAACTGGTAATCAGTTAATAATAAAATAATTCATTTTTTTGAAAAAAAATTTCATGGTAAAATGTTGTGGATTCAAAAAAATGGTGTACTTTTGCATCCGCAAATGGGACGGTAGCTCAGTTGGTTTAGAGCGCATGCTTGACAGGCATGAGGTCACAAGTTCGATCCTTGTTCGCCCCACACTGTAGAGACGCAAGATCTTGCGTCTCTTTTAAATCAAAAAGGGACGTTAGCCCAGTTGGTTTAGAGCGCTGCCTTCACACGGCAGAGGTCACTGGTTCGAGTCCAGTACGTCCCACATAAAGTGAAAAGGAGGGTGATGCTATCACCCTTTTTTGTTATATTCAAATTCCGTTTTATTAACTGGGAGGGGGGAGCGGCTGCTGTTATCAACATTTTTTTCAATTATGAAAATGTAATATGACATGTGTCCAATCAACAAGCAGACTTGCCATGTCGTTATTGTGCAGTCACGCAGAATCAAAAAAATGAGAATTAACAGCCTGTTTTTCTTGGTTTGATGTTTTTTTTATGAATTCTTTTATGTGTCAAAATAGTGATATTCAGTGTTTTGTGTAATAAAGGTTTTAAGTGATTGATTATTGAGGGGGATCAATGCAATAGCCGCTATCGCTGGTGTCGCTGCGCTGTTTATCGCTTGTGGAACTTTGAAGTAAGCATAATTATGTAATATGGAAACGATTTTCGACCATAATGTCACGGAGGAAGAACTTGTGCTTCTGCTTGGCTCAGTGCCAGATAAGGAGGAGTACATAAATGGGAAGAGCCAAGAGAGCCACTACCGCACACTGTACCGTCTTTGCTTGATGAGAGGTGACAAAGCGGAAGCCAAGAAGTATTTTGACAAGCTCCCTGACACAATCGACAAGTATTTTTCCCTTGGGAATCATTGTACTTCTGTTTAGTTGTCAAGCAGCTTTTTGATTGCCTCGTAGTGTTTTAAGTGATTGATTATTGAGGGGGATCAATGTAAATGGAAGTTACAAAAGAGGTATTAAAAGAAAAATTTAAATATTTCAATGAGAAGTATTTTGAAAATGAAATTTGTAATTGTAATTTTAGAGTTGAAAAGGACAATATTAACTTAGCTAGTTTTACTGAAAAAAATGTTTCAAAGCCTATAATAAGCGTTTCAAAAGATGATTTTCTTAATGATGACATTGGGTGGACAGAAGATAGGCTTGATAATGTATTACTTCATGAAATGATTCATGCACTAATACATACAAGACATGGAATAACACCGGTAATTGGTTGTCATGGATTGAGATTTAGGATTATATCAACAAAAATTTTTCTAAAATATGGTGTGTGGATTGAAATTGGTGGCGTTTTTAAGGTGATAGAAAAAAAATGGTCAAAATTAACACCAATTGAAAAAGTGAAGAGGGTTCTGCTAACTCCAATCAATTGGCTAATAATGTTTATTTTATAAAAATAATGGGCGATAATGTTTTAAGTGATTGATTATTGAGGGGGATCAATGTTTTGAATTTTTTTATTATTTTTGTATATTTACAAACAAAATACTATTTATGAATATGAGAAGAAATATCATGGAAAAAGAAATAATAGAAAAACAAGATTTATTTTCAACAATTGTAAAACAGACGCTGTTGGAAATGGCTACTTTTGGTAGAATAAATGCTGACAGCAAACTTTACAAAATAGCAATACATGGTCCTGCAACAAAAGATAGAGACTATCCGCATATACATATATATCTTGCAAATGATTCGACAGATAACCCAACATTCAATTTCGAAGTGTCATTAATTGATTTAGTGTGTTCTGATTGTATAAAATTAGTGTCACAATTAGATAGAGAAAAAAACATACATAATACACATAAAGATGACTGCACATGGGAAGGATACCGTGATTTATATAAAAGTTTCAAGGCTTTTTTATTTGCCAAGCCAATGAAAACAGTGTATGTCAATTCAGCAATAAACAACCTTCAAGTTGCTATTATGGAGTGGGATAATGAAAACAATGATAATATGGAAGATAACGAAAGCCTAATGAAAAAATACATAGAATCAAAAGGATTTACAATTCTCCCCAAGTATTTGCCATTATTTAACTACGGAAATTAAGACCAATTATGTTTGTTGTGTAAACAAGTATATTCTCTATGATTTAGTCCTATTAGGGGTCAAAAAGTATATAAGTTTTAAGTGATTGATTATTGAGGGGGATCAATGCTAGACGGAGAAACTCACGACAAAAGAGATAAGGGAAAGGTTCGAGAGGGTGAAGAGGGAGCAGGGACTTCAATGAGACAAGCAGATGTCAGCGAAAAAACTCCATGAACGATGGGGAAACTCGCCAAAAGTTTTTCCGCCTTTCCTTGCGAGCATCTTTCTTTGCAGCACGCTTGGCCTCGAAGGCTTTTTGTTCCTCAACAAATTCAGGGTCCTTGTCACGCCCTGTAACAATGATCCAGATGGCCTTGCCGGTTCCAAGGAGAATACCGATGATATACGGCACCAAGACAACTATCAGAACAAGGCCGACAATGCAGAACAATATGAACATAAACGTTTCCATCACTGCAAAGATATAAAACTTTTAGGTTATGTCAACTGGAACAGTGGAATTTAAGATGAAAATCACCGATGACGGAGGCCTCAAGAAACTGGAGATTGACGCCGACGGCTTTAAGTTTTAAGTGATTGATTATTGAGGGAATTAAACAAATTAATTCCGTTTTGTCTTTTTATTTCTTTCGTTTTCCGTATATTTGCCAATCATTAAAACCATACAAAATGAAAATCAAATACGTGTTCTTAAGTATGTTCCTGGTTTTGGGAACCCTCTGCACTACCGCTCAGGAAAAGAAAAACATCACCCTTGAAGACCTGTATCAACGTGGAACCTTCTATGCGAGAAGCGTCCGTGGCATGAACTCCATGAAAGACGGTGTCACATACGGCAACTTCGAGAAAGGCGCCCTCAATATCTATAATTACAAGACAGGCAAACTTGTTAAGACTTTGTTTGAAATCAATGACCTCTATCCTGAAGGTGCAGAAATCCCAATTGCCATGCAGGATTATGAACTGAGCAACGATGAGTCGAAAGTTCTTTTCCTTACCGATATGGAATCAATCTATCGCCATTCTTTCACGGCTAATTATTATGTCTATGACCTGAAAACCAAATCGCTGAAGCCGCTTTCCAGCAATGGGAAACAGCGCCTGGCTACCTTCTCTCCTGATGCTACCAAAGTGGCTTTTATGCGCGATAACAACCTTTTTATCAAAGATCTACAGAATGGGAACGAGAAACAGTTTACCTTCGATGGCTTGTATAACCATATTATTAATGGTGCGCCCGACTGGGTTTATGAAGAGGAATTCAGTTTCTCCCAAGGCTTCTTCTGGTCGCCCGACAGCCGCAAAATCGCCTTCATGCGCTTCGATGAGTCGAAGGTGAAAGAGTTCCAGATGGAGGAGTTCGAAGGCCTTTACCCTGAATGGTACAGCTTTAAATATCCCAAAGCAGGGGAGGATAACTCCATTGTCGAGATCTATGTGTATGACCTTGAGAGCGGTAAAACCGTGAAGATGGACACAGGTAAAGAAACGGACATCTACCTGCCTCGTATCGCCTGGACCAAAGACCCCAATGTGCTGGCTATCCAACGCCTGAACCGCCACCAGAACCATCTGGAGATCCTGGCAGCTAATGCCACCACGGGCGAAAGCCGCGTCTTCTTCGAGGATACCAACGACTATTATATCGACATCACCGACGACTGGACCTTCCTAGAAGATGGAAACAGCTTCTTGATGACTTCTGAGAAGAGTGGGTACAATCACATCTATATGTACCTCCTCGACGGTTCTCTGGTGAAACAACTCACCGCTGGAAACTGGGACGTGACTCAAGTCTATGGCTATGATGCCAAGAACAAAGAGGTTTATTTCCAGGCTGCCAAGAATTCTCCTGTGGACCGCCAGATTTACGCCGTCAACCTTAAAGGCAAGATGCGTGAGGTGATCGGTCGCGAGGGTACCAACAACGCTCGTTTCAGCAACGACTTCAGCTATCTGATTAATATCAATTCCACCATCAATCAGCCTAATCAGTATGAGCTTTATACCAATAAAGGCAAGCTGGTTCGGGTGCTTGAGGACAATAAGGCTTACGTTGAGAAGCTCAAAGATTACAACCTGGGCGAGAAGAAACTTTTCAAGATCAGCGATCCCGCTTTTGTGCTTCCCGATGGCACTCAGGTGGATGTGGATGCTTGGCAAATCCTTCCTCCCGACTTCGACCCGAACAAAAAATACCCTGTGTTGATTTATGTTTACGGTGGTCCTGGCCATCAAACCGTGAACAACTCATGGGCCAACAGCGACTATTGGTGGCTGCAGCTCCTTGCCCAGCAGGGTATCATCAGCGTGTCTATTAATAATAGAGGTAGCGGTGCCCAAGGCGAGGTCTTCAAGAAGATGACTTATCTGCAATTGGGGAAATATGAGACCGAGGACATGATTACCTTGGCTAAGTATATGGCTAAACAACCCTACGTGGATGGTAGCCGTATCGGCATCTATGGCTGGAGCTATGGTGGTTTCATGGCGGCCAATGGCATCACTAAGGGTGCCGATGTCATCAGCACAGCGGTCTCGGTGGCTCCTGTGACCAATTGGCGTTATTACGACAATGTCTATACTGAACGTTTCATGCGTACCCCTCAGGAAAATCCTGATGGTTACGACAAAAACTCACCGGTTCATAACACCAAGTTAATCAAAGGCAACTACCTGCTATGCCACGGAAGCGGTGACGACAATGTCCATTACCAGAATGCCATGGAGCTTATCAAGGCCATGATTAGCAATGGCAAGCAGTTCGACTTGATGATCTATCCCAACAAGAACCATGGCATCTACGGTGGTTATGAATATGGGAACGGCGAATGCCGGATGCATTTGTTCAATAAGATAGATAACTTCTTGTTCAAACATCTGTTAGGGAGGTGAGAGTTACCAACCTCCTCCGCCTGCACTGACGGTTGTCACCATGGAGTTGACGTTGACAGTGGTCTGGCTGCCGCCTGAGTAAGTGACGTTGCCAGTGTAATAGCCGTGCCATTCATTGCCTCCACTGATGCTGCCATTGTATTTCACGATATAGCTTTGTCCCGTCTGGATCTGTGGGTCAGTGAACAGCATCACCAGGCCGCTTCCTCCGCCAGGCCATCCTCCGCCGCCACCGCTGAGGGTGGGGCATTTGTAAGTGCAGATCACGGTGCCGTCAGACTTCAGGATCTGAATGGCGTAACCTGACTGCGTGTTGATTTTTAGGGTGGGCTGAGTGCAGACACTGGTGGTGGGGTTGCTGGTGCCACCGCCTGTTCCGATATGTGTGCCTCCTGTGATTTTGAATTGGTTGTTGTCGCAGTCGAAACCCTCTTCAGGCTGTCGTGCTCCGTTGGAGATGCAGAACCCGCCGTTGAGGGCCATGGTGCCGTTGCAGTCGGTTCCGTCGTTGGCATCGCTGTGCGCATAATACACACCGCCATTGATGGTAAGGTTTGTCCGGGCGTTCACGGCATCGTCTTTCTTGGAATAAGCCTCGATGTCGCCGCCGTTGATGGTCAACGTTGCTTTGCTCTCGATGCATTCGCCACCCTCGTTCTGGGTCTGGGTGCAGTTGACACGGAGGGTGCCGCTGTTGATGGTGAGGTTGCCTTGGCTCTTGATAGCCTTAGGGTTGGCATAATCGCCTCCGCCCCACGGGCCGCCTCCACCCGAGGTGACGGTGATGCGTTCGCCGCTGGTAGTGACGTTGAGGATGAGGTCATCATTATTGCCATTGGGAGTGCCAATCGTCATCGCGCCTCCCGCGTTGATGCCCTTTCCACCCGTGCCTGTGCTGGTCAGGTTGAAGGTGCCAGCTGAAAGCACCATGTTGCCGTCCGATTTCAAACAGGAAGAGGTGTATGAGTCCTTTGTGCTGCCACTTACGGTATAGGCAGCTCCGTTGCCATGGGTCTCAATGGTGAAGTCGCCACCGCTGATGGTCATGTTGCCATCGGCGCTGATGGACTTGCCGCCATGATTGGTTGTGGGCAGGGTGATGTGGAAGGTGCCTCCACTGATGATGATGTCGGTGTCGCTCTTGATGGCGGTGCAATAGGCGGGGACGTTTTGGTTGTTTACGGTTTCCAACTCGGTGCTTCCCGATGAAGTGATGGTGAGGGTTCCGCCGGTGATGTCAACAACCCCTACAGTCTTGATGCCTTTCGACACGTCACCGGAGTGGGTGAGGGTGACATTGCCTCCGCTCATCGCGAAGGTGCTGTCGCTCTTGAAACACTTGCCATCGTGTGAAGTGGAAACGATGGTGATCTCCGCATTATCTTCGATGGAGATGTGCTGGTCGCTAGAGATGCCGTTGGAGCCTTCGCCTGATACGTTGACCTCTACCACGCCACCGCGGACGATGAGGGTGCTGTCGCATTTGATGCCTTTACAGTCGTTGCCTATGACTCCGACGTTAAGGGTTCCGTCGGCCATTTCGAAAATTCCTGAGACCTTAATGCCTCGGGCACTTTCTGTGTTGGTATGGATTTCGAGGCTGCCGCCTGCGATGTGGATGTTCCCAGAGAAGTCGAGCCCGTCAGAACCTGGTGCGGGGATACTGAGCGTTCCACCGTTCCAAAGGAGGTCGCTGCTGCCATGGACGCCGTCGCTGTCGCTCCCCATGATTTGGATTGTTCCAGCGTTGACGGTCATGACCCCATCCACGTTGATGCCGTGTTTGGTGTTTCCTTGTACTCTTAACACGTGTTCGTTATTTGATGTATCCTCGTAAACATTGAGGTTTCCTGTCACTTGAAGGGCTGCTTTCAGGGTGCTGTTTGCGTTGTCAGTCAGTGTGTTGGTTCCCGAAAGGATTAGCTCCACGTCACAAGCGGTTGCGAAGTTGATGGCTGCGGTGCTACCGCTGGTCAGACTCAGGTCGTGAAGGGTCATCGTCAAGGCATTATTACTGTTGACGGTCAGAGATCCGTTCGTGGATGAGCCTGTGACGTAGTAAGGAACTCCGTTTTTTGTGGAATACACGATGACATTGCTTTGTGATTTCTCGATGACGACGCCTTCGTTGGCAAAGGGGTTGATGATCTCGGCGTCGTTGCCGTTGAAAGTAATCACGACCATGTCTCCCGAGGGGATTTCGTGGCTGCCGAAGGTAAGGCTGTCAATCGCTGAAACTGGGAGGGTGTTCAATGTGGCACCGTTATGGTTATTAAAGACCACTGAGGTGGGGGAGGAGAGGAAATGAATACCTCCAATGTTGCTCACGGGAGTCTCATAAAGAACACTGCCTTGGCTGTGAAGGATGATGGTCTTTTCTTGTGCGTGAAGTCCGAGGCTGAGCATCAGACATGCCACGATGAAAGTTGCTCTTCTCATAGCTTCAACAGTTTATAGTTTTTCTCACAGAGGTTCAAGATATACAGTCCCGCCGGCAAATTGCTGAGGTCGATGGCCTCGTTGGGGTTGGCCTGTCTTTGGTAAAGGAGACGGCCTTCGAGGGAATATACGCTGAC
>JAEEII010000146.1 GCA_016281295.1 Bacteroidales bacterium | reverse complement strand
GATGAGGATCGTCCGCGTCGCCGTTTCGAGGATGATGACCGCGCCCGCCGTGGCCGTCGCTTTGAGGAAGTGGAGGAGGAAGAGGCTCCGCGTCGTGGCCGTAAGGGTTATGTCAGAGAGAAAGACCCTATGTATGACCGTCCCGCCGCTACTGGCGAGATCCGCCTGAACAAATACCTCGCCGACTGTGGCGTGTGCTCCCGCCGTGAAGCCGACGAGCTTATCAAAGCCGGATGCGTCACCGTCAACGGTGAAGTCGTCACCACCATGGGCTTCAAAGTCAAGACCAACGACAAAGTGGTGTATGGCGGACAAACCCTCAACCGTGAGAAGCTGCGCTATATCCTGCTTAACAAGCCGAAAGGTTATATCACCACTGCCGATGACCCTGAAGGCCGTGAGACTGTCATGGAACTGGTCAAAGATGCCTGCCATGAACGTATCTTCCCCGTGGGCCGACTCGACAAAAACACCACAGGACTGCTCCTGCTCACCAACGATGGCGAACTGGCCAAGAAACTCACCCATCCCAGCAGCGAGGTTTCCAAGCTTTACCATGTGGTCCTCAACCAGCCGCTGACCCGTAACGACATGTTGCGCATCGCCGAGGGTATCGAACTTGACGACGGCTTCATCTCCGCCGATGAGATCGCATACGACGCTGATGACGACAGCAAGAAAAGCATCGGCATCAAGCTTCACTCAGGCCGTAACCGCATCGTGCGCCGTATCTTCGAGCACCTTGGCTATGACATCGTCAAACTCGACCGCGTCATGTTCGCAGGTCTCGACAAATACAGACTCCCTCGCGGAGATTGGCGTTTCCTCAGTGATCAGGAAGTGGCCATGCTCAAAAAAATCTGATGGATACCAGACAGTTCATCGCTGAGCATCTGCACGACGATGTTCATGACCTGGCCCTGAAAAAAACACCTGCCGGGGTCGATAAGACCCTGGCATTGTGTCAGATAGAGGCACGTCAGCTCTTGCAAAAGAAAGTCCCCTCGTGGAGCGTGAACGACGACCTCCTTTTTCCTCCTCATCTCTCCATCGAACAATGCTCTTCCGAGGCTACCGCTCTATACAAAGCCTCTTTGTTGCAAGGTCAGTCCTTTGCCGACCTCACAGGAGGGTTGGGCGTGGATTGTTTTTTCATGTCCCAGCACTTCCAGACTTCCTTTTATGTGGAGCGTAATCCTGAGCTTTGTGCTTTGGCCAAACACAATTTTAAGGTCTTAGCGGATTCGGGGGCGTTATTACCTAAAGGGTCATCTGAAGGCTTTATGGAGAATGGTCCCACGGACGCACCTGCTCGTCCCACAGACGGACTTCCTCGTTTCATAGACGTCCCTGCTCGTTCCACAGACGGACTTCCTCGTTCCACAGACGGACTTTCTCGTCTCACGGACGCCCCTGCTCGTCTCCCGGAGGTCATCAACGAGTCGGCTGAGGCCTATCTTCTTCATTGTGAACCTGTGGATTGTCTCTTTCTCGACCCTGCCCGTCGCGATTCCCATGGACACAAAACCGTTTCTATTTCCGACTGCACGCCCAATGTGTTGGAGCTTCAAGATCTGTTGCTCTGGAAAGCCCGTCGTGTGATGGTCAAGCTCTCGCCCATGCTCGATACCAGTCAGGCTTTGAAAGAGCTTCACCAGGTCAGTGAGGTGCATGTAGTGGCTGTCGGCAACGAGTGCAAAGAGCTGCTCTTCATCATGGAGTCAGGCTTTCAGGGGACTCCAAGGTTTACCTGTGTCAACTTGCAGTCGGGGCAGTCTATGGTGACTTTCACGCTGGAAGAAGAGCGTGATTCGGTCTCGCATCTTGCCACAGAGGTTGGCGGTTATCTTTATGAGCCCAACGCAGCCCTCATGAAAGGAGGCTGTTACAAGCTGTTGACACAACGTTTTGGTGTGTTGAAGTTGCATCCTCACAGTCATCTTTACACTTCCGACCAGTTGGTTCCTTCTTTTCCGGGGCGCATCTTCAAGGTGGAGGGCTGGGCGCCTTTCAATAAGAAGGTGAAGCAGGAGTTGTTGGCTGATGTTGCTAAAGCCAGCATTGCTGTCCGCAACTTCCCGCTTACGGTAGCTGAGTTAAGAAAAGCCTGGAAAATCGGGGATGGCGATGAGGATTATCTCTTCGCCACCACCTTGACGGGAGATCAAAAGATAGTCATCAAAACCAAGCGGCAGGGGTTGTTCACGCTACCTTCTTCAACAGCTTCTCGCAGCGGTCGATGATTTCTTTAGCGAGGCGGAAACCATCCTCACAGATGGGTTTACGAGGATTTCCATCATATCCCATATAAACATGTAAAATTTCATACGCTGTGTTAAACAATGCCAGCAGTTTTTTATCACGTTTGGCAATTTCAGCTTGGTAATCATTCACATCGGGATGGATTCGTGAGATGGTTTTCACATGGAATACCGCATCCACAATAAGCAGCACCCCGTTCCAAAGGGTGTTGCCAGCCATGCGCACGTATTTTCGGTCTTGGTAGAGTTGGGTCTCATAGTCTAGTTTTCCGTTTTCTTTCAACAGTTTTTTGGCGTTTTCGACGTAGCGGTTGGATTCAGCAACAGGGTCCGCTACGATTTCATTCATGAAGCTTCTCATTGTTGGGTGGTATTAAGAAGCTGTTTTGATTTTTTGTTTAAAGTTTTTGATTTTTTCTTTTTCGGCTTCTTTGAGGGTCTTTTTGGTCTGATTTTTTGTTTCGCTCACTCCGATAGCCCGCTATCGTCGTTCGCTCAACAGAAAAATCATCCTC
>JAEEII010000145.1 GCA_016281295.1 Bacteroidales bacterium | reverse complement strand
GCGCAATAGCCGTGAAATGGCCATTCGCAACCAGTTCTTTACGCCCGAATACATCGTCCGTTTCTTGACCGACAACGCCCTTGGCCGTTATTGGTACGAAATGACCAATGGCCAAAGCCATATCGG
Organism: Bacteroidales bacterium; assembly: GCA_016281295.1. The sequence goes on along the minus strand of JAEEII010000145.1, from coordinate 4,905 downwards.
CGACATCTGTCAATACATGGTGTGCCGTCCCGATGAGGAGCTGCCTTCGGTGCCACTCAAAGAGCCTACCGAAATCCGCATCCTCGACCCAACTTGCGGCTCCATGCACTTCGGAATCTATGCCTACGAAGTCATGGAATACATCTATCTCGATGCTTGGGACAACCAACCCTCGCTGTTGCACGATTTCCGCTACACCGAGACGCGCGAATCATTCCGTCACCTCATTCCTGGTCTTATCCTCGAACACAACCTTTACGGTTGCGAGATTGACCCTCGCGCCCTGCAGATGGCTGCACTCAGCCTTTGGCTTCGTGCGCAGCGTTCTTATAGCGAAATGGGCATTGCTTCCGAAAACCGTCCGCTCATCCGTCGTTCCAACCTCATCCTTGCCGAGGCCATGCCGGGCAACAAGCGTATGCTCTCAGCCCTCATGCAAGGTCTCGACAAGCCCATGCAGCGTTTGGTCCGTAAGGTCTGGGATAAGATGCTCTATGTGGGCGAAGCTGGTCTCCTCATCCGAATGGAAAAGGAGATTGAAAGCGAAATTGAGGATCTGCGCAGCAACTGGAGCAAAGTCAACCGAGGCTCCCAACTCAGCATGTTTGCGGCCAACGCCGAGGCCGACGAAGCGCAAGCGCTTCAGGCGGCCAAGCTTTCAAGCCGCGAGGCAAAGGCGCAATTCTTTGCTCAGGTCACGGATAACCTGCAGAACGCCCTCCGCTCGCTTTCGCAACAGCTTAGCGAAGAAGAAGGCTATGAAAATGTGCTTTTCACCGACGATGCCATCCGTGGCTTTGCGTTCATTGAGCTGTGCCAACAGCGCTATGATGTCATCCTTATGAATCCGCCTTTTGGCGAAGGCTCAGTGAACACCTCCACCTATCTTGATACCAACTATTCCAACTGGTGCCGCAACCTGGTCTGTGCCTTCTTCATCCGTATGCAACAGCTCCTCACCGATGAAGGCCGTCTGGGTGCTATCTTCGACCGCACCGTGATGATCAAGTCTTCTTACGAAAACTTCCGTAAGCAAAACCTTTGTGGCTTCATTACTCATTGTGCTGATACTGGTTGGGGAGTGCTGGATGCCAGTGTTGAAACCTCTACCATGGTGCTTCGCAAAGGCAGCTCTGATGTATCTGGAGTTTTCTTTGATGTTAAAGATGTTAATCCTGAAGAAAAACATTTGCAGATTCAGGCGATGATAAATCGCCTCAAAGAAGGAGAACAAACCCAATGGACTTTTTTAAGTAAATCCATTGAATTTGAAAATCTGCCAAATGCAATTATTGGTTATTATTTTGACCACAACATTTTGGAATTGTTCCAAAATAAAACTCTAGAAAAAAGGGGTATGGAAGCAAAAAAAGGAAATGACTTTGCTGCTACAAAATACCCAAAGGTTTTCTACGAAATTGAAAACAATTCTCATTTTCGTTTAATGTATAATGGTGGAAGTTTTTCAATGTTCTACCATACATATCACGATGTTGTAAGATGGGACGAAAACATTATTAGAGCTGATAGTAGTTGTAATATTAGAAGTCTACATCTACAAATGACTGGCAAAACAGGTTTTGGTAAGAGGGGAGAGATTTTAGATGCTCATGTACTGAAAAAAGGATTTATGTTTACAGCAGAAGGACTTGCAATTCCTAACATTTCCTCTAGTAAAGCGTTTTCCTCTTTATCGTATCTTAATTCAATTCTTTCTCAATACACGATAAACCTGTATTGTGCACAACATAAGGGTAATGGATATGTGAATATATTACCAATGCCTGAATTTGAAAAACAGCAAGAATACATTGAAAAGTTATCAAACAAAATAATCGCCATAAAACGCTTTTGGTTCAGCCTTGATGAAACCAATTTGGAATATCATGGACTGATAGGGCAGTTGAACATCACCACCACCATTGCCGATGCCATCAATGTCATGCAGCAACAGTTGAGCAATGATAACGACACCTATTTAGAGCTGGTCAAGCAAAACGATGACCTTTGGATGGATTTGGCCAACATTGAGAAAGACAGCGATTTCCGCCAAACCCTTAACGACTATAAGAACCGCCGCCCCTACGAAGAGCTGATTTCCATCGATGGAGCCACGCAGCAAAATGTCATCGACCGTCAAGTAATCGCTCAGGAAATCATCCAAGAGCTGGTTGGCATGGCCTTCGGCCGCTGGGATGTTCGCTTCGCTCAGCATCCCGACACCATCCCGCCTTTCGGCGATGTGTTCGATGCACTGCCGTTCATGCCAGTGGTCAGTCTGGGCAATGCCCCTGCCAACTATCCCGTCAACATCCCTGATGACGGCATCCTCTCCAACGATGATCAAAGTCCGCTTTGCCTCGCCAAACGCGTCCGCGATGTCATCCACGCCATCTGGCCAACCATCGCCGATGATGTGGAGTTCGAGCTTTGCAGGCTCATCGGTTATGATAGCCTTCAGCAATACTTCGATGAGCCTATGGGCTTCTTCGATTACCACTTCCGTCGCTACACCAAGAGCCGCCGCAAGGCTCCCATCTATTGGCCAGTCTCTTCGCCACAAGGCGAAATCACTTATTGGATATACTATCCCAAGCTCAACCAAAACACCCTGCCTTCGCTCATCCTGAAGCTCGAAAGCGAAGCAACCATCATCCGCAACAACCTTACCAAGGCACAAGCTGCCAACGATAAGGCCGAAGCCAACCATTGGTTGTTGCTCCAGCAGGAAAACGAAGGCCTCACTGAAGAGCTGCGCCGCATCAACACCAACTACAAACCCAACCACGACGACGGTGTGCCAGTCACTGCGGCTCCGCTTGTCGCCTTGTTCCGTCACCGTCAATGGCAAAACGAATGCCGCGACAATCTTGCCGAGCTGCAGCGGGGCGAGTACGACTGGAGCCATTTGGCTTACGCCATGTTCCCGTCACGCATCCGCGAAAAGGCGCGTCGCGACTGGTGTATGGCACTCACTCATGGCCTCGAAGAACTATGCGAAAACCGTCCTCGCGAAAGGGCTACGCGTCGCCGCACCAACACAACCCAAGCCGAGCTTGATATTGACGAATAAACAAAACGAATCATGGATATACAAGGTTTTATCATCGATAGCTGGATTTCTCGGATGAGCGACAAGCATCCTGTCCTCACCGTTTACGACCCCGAAGGCAAATACACTTCGTTGTTGCCACTTGCCGAAAACAAAGGCATCACGGTTATCAACACCACCAAAACCCCGTTTGCCGCCTATGAGCAAGCCTTTGATTGCTATCTCAATAAGCTGGGGATAGACCGCGAGGCGCGTATGCTTATCTACCGCTCCAAACACATTCCAGCCACCGAAGGCGAGAAGAGTGATGATCCTTTTTATGCCTTGTCGCAAATCGGCGAGTGTTTCCCCTTTGGTCCCAACGACGATTTGCTGATGATTAGCAAACGCTTCCTGCCAAACAAGACTGCTGAGATTGACAAGCTGCAAGCCGAAGGCAACCTCAAATTTAATTCCATCAATGCCTTGCAAGGTGGCGCAAGCTATCCCGTGCTCGAAAACCTTACCCATGGCAAGAGCCCAAAGGAAATGACCCTTGGTTTGTTGCGCCTTGAATCAGTCGCCGATTTGTCGTGGATGCAGGAATGGAAGCAGTTGGCAGAGAACCATTATCCCGGCCTCAATGCGGATGGCAATTCGCTGGCCTCAGTGCAGGAAAACCTTTGGCAATACCTGCTTTTCAGCGAATTTGTCCTTGACTTGCCCACCAAATTGCCCGATACAATGGCCTCTATTCCTATGGCTTTGCCTGAGAATAAGGAAACCATCTTCGACCTCTGCAACAGCATCCGCAACCACATGGATATGCGTGAGGACTATGTATGCCAAGCCAATCGCATATCGGAGAAATTGCACCTTGCCGATAGCTTTGCTAAAGCAACCAACCTTGGTGCCGTGGTCACCTTCGCTTTCGAGAACAAGGTTGAATATACCTGTTTCAACCAAGCTGTCAGCAGTGGCCAGTACGAACAAGCTGCAGCAATGGTGACCAAGAACAAGCAAAGCATCTGGTACGGAACTGACGACAGTGTGCGCCAGTTTTGGAACCTCGCCGACCATGCTTGCCAGTTGTTTGCGGTCATCTATGCTTCAAAGAGCATACCCGCTGATGCCTCATTTAAGGACATCGCTCAATGGTATGCCTCCACGGGCTATAAGGCCGACAATGCTTTCCGTCACTACATGACCATCGAGCAGGACATCAGCCATGTATCGCCCTATATCAACGACCTTTCAAAAGCCGTTGTAGATGCCTATCGCTCTTTTACCGAAACCGAAGTGCAGCAATACCAACAAACGGTGGCCAGCGAAGGGTTGCAAGGTGAAATTGGCATCCAGCGCAACACCAACGCATTCAGCACCCATATCGCTCCATTGCTTGCCCAAGGCAAGAAAGTGGTGCTTGTTATGGCCGATGCGTTCCGCTTCGAGATAGGCATGGAAATGGCCGAAAAAGCCAGCCCTTATTTCGAGGTCTCTTGCGTTCCCTCGCTTTGCGCTTTGCCACCTGTCACACGCTTTGGCATGGCCGCACTCTTGCCCAATGCGGAAAAGATGACACTGAAGCCAGTCGAGGGAAAGCTACAAGCATTCCTTGATGATAAGCTCATCGCCATACCTTCAGAGCGTATTGCATACATCGAACAAGCCACCCAGGCCAAAGTCTATGATATGACCTCCGACACTTTTGATGCCGCCAATATCCCAGCCGATACCCAGTTGCTTGTTATTCGCAGCACGGCCATCGACGCTGCAGGCGAATCATCCAAACGCACTGATTTCGGTTTCTCTTCGATGAAAACCGAAATCAACACCATCTATCGCTGCATCGATGAATGTCTGAAACCTGAGCG
>JAEEII010000144.1 GCA_016281295.1 Bacteroidales bacterium | reverse complement strand
GAAATTTTCCAGATTTACTACGGAAGGAATAAGAGCAAAAGCTCAGTTAGTATTTTCTAATGTTTGTTTCTTTTCTGTTTTTATCTTTAAGATTTAGGCTTCAAAGATACGGAAAATATCCAAAACGGATAGGAAAGATGTAAAAAAAACGGAGGATTGGGGAATTATGGAGTGTTTTTATGTCAGAAACCAGCGAAATCTATCATTTTTTTCGAGATTTCGCTGGTTTCTGACATAAAAAACAAGAGGAAGCGTTGTTTAAAACCTATTCTGGAAATCCCATTCCACGAGGTCTTCCCTCACAAAACCTTCTTTTCCGTTGATGCGGATTTTATACCACTCTTCGGTTTTTCCGAGGCAGGGGAATGTCTCGGGGGCCATGCCGTCGCCCGGGGTGGGCATGACGGCCACGACAGCACTTTGCGTCGTTGGCGACTCTCTGACATTCACCTTGGAGCGAAGGGTATAAATCACGCCTTGGCCGTTTTCCGCGCTATAAGTCACCTTGCGATGGCCAGCAACAGGCACCTCAGCATAGTCCTGCACTTCGATAATATAATGGTCGCCATCAGTAAAGAGATATTGACCTACGATAGCATTCTGGTCGTCCACCACCACATCCTGAGTGTCAACATTCCAGGGGCCAAAGTCAGCGGCACTTTCGTCATGTCTCCTAAGAAAATCGTCGATTTTTACCTCACCTTTTTCAGAGGCAAACAGGAATAAGGTAGAGCCGCTCCAGCCCCCGTCAGAATAATGAACCTCGTAAGCGTTACCCACCACGTGCCAGATGTCTTCGACACCGCTTTTACCTCCGTTTTCTTTGCTATCCTGGGCATTGGTTCTCAGCGCCCAGATGGCATAGCAAACGCCGTCGCAATCATATTCGTAGGCATCGATCAACTTCTGTTGGGCTTTTGGGGTGAAAAACTCGCTCACTGCCTGATCGAATTCGTCATAATGGTCGCCAAACACATAGTCATTATATAATCGACTCAGGATGGATTTACAAGACTCCTCGGGGATGAGGGCACGCGACTCCACTCCAGACGTCCCATTGTTCACGCTATTGTTTTTGTCGTTTTGGTTTTGGTTTCCGGCGCAAGAGGCCAGCGACATACTCACACCAAGCAGAAAAATTGCCGCAAATAGAATTCTTTTCATGGTTGAAATGTTTTTAAAAAATTGAAGGGTGGCAAAGATACGCAAAAAAATGATTATAGTCGGAATCTCGATTTTTTTGGGAGATTCCGACTACTATCGATTCACCAACCTCGTCAAGAAGGGCAGGCTTGATGAAAAAAAGTATATTTATTTTTTGGTTTCGGCTCTCTTTATTCGTTTTTCAACACTGTTGCATTTCTTCATTCCTTTCTTAATTAGCTTATTAAAAGATTTCTTGGGGGATTTCAAGGTGAGATTATAATCCGAAAGGACTTTGATTTTTTCACGAACCGCCTCCACCTCTTCTCTTGTCACCATATTGTCCAAGTTTGATTCGATCTCGTCAACGAAGGCATTCTCTTTTCTAACCCTTTCACTGCGTTTCATTGAAGATAATGTTCCGCTCTTAATCAAGTCGGACAAGGTTTTGTCAAATATAGGATTAACAAAAGACGAGGCCATTGCGTCATCTGCCACCCAGTCTTTTAAATTAAGCACAAAGAAGCTACCTGGACCTTGAACTAATACGGCATTACCGCCTTCTTCGTAGGCTTTCTTCACCGCCTTTGACAAGAATTTTTTGTTCATCTTCTTAACGAAGAAATAATTCAATGGTATCAAGGTAAATGGTTTGTAAGTGTTTACGGAGAGGATTTCAAAATCACCTTTGATTTGTTTCTCTGAAAAATAAACGTTTACCTTTGATTTGATCGACAACTCTTCCTTACTTCTCATTTGAGAGTTATAATTGTTGTACAATGACATCGTTGGGTACACCGTATGCGAACAGGAGCCCAACACAAACAAAGCAATGACTGCTGCTAATAATTTTACTGTTTTCATAATAATGTAATTTAGGGTTAAATCATTTGGCTGCAAAAATACAAGAATTATTTATTAACAGTTTGATTATCAATATTTTAATTGTACAAAATATATACAAAAACCATATCCATTTCGGATAATTCAGCTTGAAAATGGATGAAATGGATGAATTTTGAACATTTACTTACAATATAAAGATATATTTGTATCTTTGCGCTTGATTTTGATTGAAAATCCAAAGTAGTACTTGTGATTTTAAAGGAATTTCCAAAGTAGAATCAGTGATTAAACAAAGCTATGATAGAACGTATCTTACAGATTAAAAAAGAATTAGATAGCAGCATATTCCTTTTTGGCGCACGTCAAACAGGAAAGTCAACTGTTTTGCAACAACAATTCCCAAACTCTATCTACATCGACTTGCTTGATTCAACTCTCAGAGAACGTTTCAGTCGCAGACCCGCATTGCTTTACGAAATGCTGCAAGACAAGGAAGAAGGCACTTTGGTCATCATCGATGAGATACCCGAGGTGCCCGAACTGCTCAACGAGGCACATCGGCTGATCGTGAAGCAGGGGCTGGTGTTTATTCTCTGCGGATCAAGCGCACGCAAGCTAAAACGCAAAGGCAAAAACACCTTGGGAGGAAGAGCCTTCCCCGTTTACTTCTATCCTTTTGTCAGTGCTGAAATCCCGGAGTTCGACATCGACCGCGCCGTCAACTACGGCATGATACCACCCCACTATCTGGCAAAGAACCCTTCACGACTATTGGCTGCCTACATCGAAGTATATCTGAAAGAGGAGGTCAAGGAAGAGGCCTTGGTGCGTAATCTCAAAGCTTTCCAACGATTTCTCGAGGTGGCCGCACTCACCGATGGGGAGATGGTCAACAATAACAATATCGCTACCGATTGCGGAGTGAGCGCCACCACAGTCAGCGCCTATTTCGACATTCTGGAAGACACGCTCATAGGCTACCGCATTCCAGCATTCCAAAAAGTGATGAAACGGCGTTTAGTTCAAGCGCCACGCTTCTACTATTTCGATGTTGGGGTGGCCAACCATTTGTTGCATCGCAAGGACCTCGTCAGAGGCACGCCGGAATATGGCCACGCCTTCGAGCATCTGGTCATCCAAGAGCTGTATGCCTGGCTACATTACACGCATTCCGAGGAGGAGCTTTCCTATTGGCGCACCTATACGGGCTTGGAGGTTGATGCCGTCATCGGGGACGCAAGGGCAGCTATAGAGATCAAGTCGGTTGAAGAAGTGATGCCGAAACACCTGAAAGGCTTGAAAGCCTTCGGTGAGGAACACCCACAGAGCCGCAAAATCATCGTCTCCCTTGATCCCATCAACCGACGCATCGGCGACACAGAGTGCATGTATGTACTCGATTTCTTTAAAACCTTGTGGTCAAAAGGAATCTAAGATCACAAGCTGTTTAATTATGGCCGAGGTAAATAACCAATTGTGCACTAAACACTTACCGAGTCTAAATACAAAGTGTCTGGACACAAATCGGCACCGTTGGGCCATTGTATGCTTCCCAAAAAGACTTTTACCCTTCTGAAAAACAACTCATCTGACAAAGGGGCAAAAATACCTTTACCAATATAAGGCGAAACGTCGAAACGTTTTTTCTCTCCATTGGAAAACTCCAACAGCAAAATGTAATTGCTTTCCACTTTCACTGATTTAACTCGTGGGTTCATGTCATTTTATTTTAAAGGGTCGATTTGGAAGACATTAATCCCATTAGAAGCCAGCTCCCAATCAGCCATCAACTCCTCTTTATGAATTTCCAGCCAAGCCTGAACAAGTTTGTTTTTTCCTACCGGAAGCTCACCTTCTATCAATTCACCACCTGGTATTCTTATCACAGCCTCTTTTTCTTGGCATTTGACATGAATGTGAGGGAAATGATGTTATCTGTTGTCATAATAATACATGGAGATGATGATTCCATAAAACATTGTCAATACGGCCATGGCAGTTTTTTTTGCAAAGATAATATTCTTTTTGAAACGACACAAGGGTTTATTGTGTGGGGCTACGAAGATGCCGTGCCTTCAGCACTGCTTTTCAGCGATTCCGACTACCATCTATTCGTTAACTTCAGCAAGCAGATCTTTGGCGGTGATTTCACTATGAACCCAGGAGGATCGTGAGCCCTTGGACAGTCCTCTTGGGGTGACGAAAGTGAGAACTACACCTCTTGTGACACCTGTAATCTCCATAAACAGCGTTTTTCGCTCCAATAGACGCTGCTCATAATTCTTAGTGATGACAAATGGGGTCTCCGAAAACTTCATTTCCACTAAATGGATGATTTTATCCGCCCGTTGGATGACCAGATCAATTTGTGCGCCTTTCCGCAAGTCGTCTTGTTTAGGGATAAAACGCCACGAGGAAGCTGCAGTCGCCATGCCTGAGATTCCCAAACCTTTCTTGATATGCGGAAGATGACGCAGACAGACTTCCTCGAAAGTGAAGCCCTCCCATGAAGCCACACCCCGATCCGCAAAATGATGTTGCCAATAATGCTCATCACGAGAGCGGTTGCCCTCCACATAACGAAAATAAAACAAGGTATAGAAATCAGACAAGCGATAAAGGGTCAATTTAGTCTTATTGCCAAACTGGGCGTATGAGACAATGAAGTCACAACGCTCAAGGTTTTCAAGTATTTTCGACAATCCGCCACCACTATAACCTGTTCCTTTTTCTATTTCTTCACGTATGAAACCTTCCCTTCTGGTAGAAAGAAATTTTACAATGGCAATATAACGGTCGGCCTTGTTGAAAAGAGCATTGTATAGCTCATTGAATTCATCGGCCAAATCACCTCCTCGACGGAAAACCAAAAAATCGACATTTTCCTTGATTATCCTCCAGTTTTTCCTTCATCCAGCTGGTGGCACAGCCGCGGGCCACAAACACGATGTCGTCACGATCCTGCACCCAGTTAGCCCAAAAATATTCTAACTCATCAACGAATTCACTCCCAAATTCTTGTCCAAATCAACAAAAAAAGTGAGATTTGGACGGAAATCAAACGAATTTTGTCCAAATGTATATCAAAAACCATGGATTTGGACGGAAAAACATTGATTTTTGAGGCACGTATTTAAGCTGGTACAATTGCAATTTTTCCAAGCTGGTATAATTCGTCTCGGTTTTATCAAATAACAAGGTCTTTTTCGTCTCGGTTTTATCAAAAAACGATACTTTTTTCGTCTCGGTTTTATCAAAATGTATTATATTCGCTCGTGAAAACATCCATTTAAACCGTTGAAATGTATATAGAAAGACCAATAGACACATTGCTTCTAGAATGGAAGAACAGCTGCCTGGATAACAACTCATGATTACCGCAAGTGTCAAGCTGAACTTGACGACATCCAGCTGACCTATTACGACGACTTCCCAAAATACGCCGACAAAGTTGATCCGACGTTGCTTCGCAACACGTTGCAAAGTGTAGTCAACAATAAATTCAACAAATACATCTATCTTGACAGCGGTTTGTTGCTACGGATTCTCGACATGGACTTAGGCGGAGCACGACAGCTGACCGAGCAGATATTAGCCGGCACCGCCGAGGATTTGGTGAATAAAGGTGGTTTGGCAGAGATGATGCTGGGCTGGGAATTGGTGAAGTACAACAATCCGCGTTCGCAGCACGAGTTATACTATTGGGAAAACACCGCCGAGGGCACACGGTCAGAAATGGATTACATCATTACTCGAGACCTGAAGGTGTTGCCCATCGAATGCAAGGCGGGTGTAAGCGGCAAGATGAAGAGTTTGTATGAGTTTATGCGCCAGAAGCACCTGACGGATGCCACCCGTTGTTCGTTGGAGAACTTTGCCGAGTTAGAATACATAGACAAGAAGGATAATGATGCCGTGCGTCATGTCCAGATTTGTCCACTGTTTGCGATTTCCAATCTTTATTCTTCAACCTCAGCAAAGCAACTAAAGACAGACGATGGCGCCTTGTAAAAATACGTATTTTGGACCATACAGCGAAATAATATGCCAAAAACCAGCAACATCCGTCTTCTATTTTGTCATTTCACCGGTTTTTGGCGGGCAATGTATGTTAGTTATTTTTCTCGAAATGCTGATAGTCCTTCACACTGCGCCAGTGGCCGCCCCAATGGAAGCCGAAGGACTCGAAAACCTGCTTGCAGAAGTCGGTTTCGTCGATTTTGTGGGGGAAATCTTTAGTTCGGTCCACATAGTCGGTGGCAGTTGCTGGTTGAACGGAGGAACCTCTGACGCAGGGGTTTTGCAAGGGGTTGATGTCGATAGCCATGCCGAAGGCGTGTCTCGACAAGGTTCTGGATCCCGCAATGGTGCGGTAATTGAAGCATGAGGTGTTGTTAGCCTGCATGGAGGCCTATTTTGGGGCAATAACCCTATGATTATTTTTTTATTAATATTTATATTGAGTTTATTTCAGACAATTATTCCAAATGGCACACAATCGTTCCTATCTTCAGTGGTCCTCTTCTGATATAGCAACCATCGATGTTATAAAGGATTTCGCCATAATTGGCTTGACCCTTGCGGATAAAGTTGCCGTCGATATTGTAAACGATTTCACCGTACGAGGTATGGCCGCGACGGATCCAATTGCCATCAATATTATAGCAAATGGTGCCGTATGAGGGTATGCCTTCTCTGATAAATCGCCCATCGATGTTATAAAGGATTCTTCCGTAGCTTGCTTGGCCTTCGCGAATGTATTTATAGCGCATTTTTATTGGTTTTTTGTCTGATTAATTTCAAATTTTAAATTTCTCAATGTCAAAGCCGTATTCAAAGAAAAGATTGTCGAGTTGTTTGAAATCGACAGGCTCATTGAGGCAACCTGCGATATAGTTGATAATCTGATAAGTTTGTATCACTTCCCTATCATATAGGTTGCACACATGCCGCTCATAGTCGGCTTGGGTGTAAGGATAATTCGGCGTGCGGCACAATTCAAAGTCAAGAAGTTCCAGTGCCCAAGTATAATTTTGTTCGTGGATGGCATTGTGCAGAACCTCGTGGTCGTGCATGATGCGCAGATTGTGGATGAGTACATTAGCTGCAATGAGATAATCCTTGTCAAAACCTTTGTCGTTCATCCGTTCCCATTTGCTGACTTCGTAAGAGATTTGTTCCCGTGTCATAAACGGCGCATCGCTGATACGATAGGGACTTTCCACATTGTATTGCAGCAGAACGGGGTTTCTGTCCACATTGGTTTTGGCGATATGGATGGGATAATCCAGTTCCAGCACACACTCCATTTGGTTCGTCTTGATTCCCAACGCTTGCACTTCTTGTCCACAATGGAAATCGCGCAAGGCATCTTCCTTGAGCAATAATCCCCAGACATCCGATGGCATTTCGGGTGTATAAACGAAATTGTATTGCGTATAGCCCAAACCATTACCCTTGCTCACCACATAGCGGCCTTCGTCAGTCCTGTCCACCACAAAACTGCGGCCATGGATAGGACTGACTTGCCACATGGTTTTGTCGCCGTACTCAGAGCGGAGATAAGGAAAAGGGATAGCATTTTCACACCATGCAAGAATGGTATAGTCTATTGTTCTGGATAAAACGGGTATCATTAGCATTATTTTCCTTGTGGGCACATATCGCCATCAATTGAGAACAACTCTTCTACACTTGCAGAATTAATGTTATAAGTAATGCCTTGCTCGGTATATTTTAAAGCGTATTCTTCTTGCATGTTATTTCTTCTCAACAGGTTTTCGCGCATCTTACCGATGATATCTGCTTCGTCTTTTTTGAGACAAGACCACTGTCTTTTTAATTCTTGAAATTCTTTATTTGGCATTTTTACAATATGATTAATTATTACTGATTCAAAACTTTCTCAATTTTAATAAACCCATTCATCCATTGGCTTCCATTGACAAACTTCCGTTCGTCGTTTTCATCAGTAACCTCATAAGTCAAATCTTTGCCTCCGATTAGTTTAAAGTTGAGAATTTTTCCATCCTCATAAGTTACTCTATATATAGGACCTAATTCAAATATCATTTCCATTTTTCTATTGTTTGATTGTTAAACATTAGTTGTTAAGAAAAGGGGAGTGCGGATAAAGCCCCCCCCTTGACATAGCATTTTAAATTTGTCTCACGTTAATACCGCAAACGCCGTTGCTATTATTAGCGCAGTGACCAGGGGTCATGACGTTGGAGACGTTGCTGATAACTAATTCTACTTTCATCGTCGTATGATTTAGTCGGTTATAGGTGTACTGCGGGAGACACCATTTATCCCTTTTGTATCAAAAATGCGTCGCAAGTCCACCTTGGTCTTCGGTAGGGCTTTCAACGCGGTTACAAAATCTTGATCTTGCAAGGAATCCAAGCCTTGCTTAAGTTTTCTCGCCAAACCCGCACGAATTTTTGCCATATAGCAATTGGTCTCTGCTGGTTTAAGATAATTGCCATGTTCACCATAATTGTTTCCAGCGCATAGGTTACAATAACCACAATAGTCATGTTTCCCACACTCTTCATATTGTTTTAAAGTAACTGAACGCCATTCCTTTAGCAATTGACTCTCATTAAAAACGCTACCGATGGATTGTTTCTTTAAATTGCCAAAAGACATAGGGAAAGCACAACATGGCTGAAGCTCTCCGTCGGGTGTAATTGAAAAGGTAGTAGCCGCCGCACTGCATCCATTTACTACATCTGAAATAGAATTGCCTTCATAGATAGGCGTGTCTTTGTCAACATGGTATGCAATATGATCATCTCTGAGTACCACCTGCAATTGTTCTTCAGTCAACCTTAATTGTCTGGAACACAAGTCGCCGTCAATGGAATCGTTGATGTTAATTTCAAACTGAGGCTCAGCACCATATTTCTTTGCCAAGTCTGCCACCATATAATAACTATGCAGGTTAGGCTGCATGATGCAGCATTTCAGGTTCATGGGAACGGCAAGGTTGGCAAGTTGCTCCACCACTTTCATTGAGCGTTCCCAAGAGCCTTTCACACGGGTGATGGCATCGTGGTCTTCGGCAATGCCGCTGTAGATGCTCACACCCACCAAGCGGGGGAAGTAGTTGGCCAGGCGTTCCACCTTATCCACTATGCGCTGCCCGTTGGTGAAGACATCAAAAGCGATTTCCTTTTCGTAAAGATAATCAATAATGTCCCATACAATAGGCTTTGAAAATGGGTCACCACCCGAAAGGCAGACTTTCACCAAACCATGTTCGCAAAGGTCGTCGATGATGCGTTTGTAATCGTTTAAATCGAGTTCTTCGCGGTCGGCTCGGTGGCTGATTTCATTGTCATTGCGGGTGGCACCAGGATTGTAGCAATGGATGCATTGCTCGCTACAGTTGTAGGTCAACTCAAACATAACGGAAGTCACCGTCATGCCATCGTCAACGGCATTGTAATAATCCTGCTCCGCCGAGGAGGTGTCGAAAGGCAGTTTTTCCTTGGTGGTTTTCACTTTGGTCATCGAAGTGTTGCGTTTGGCTTCGGCCAATTGCGTGCGCAGCCTTTTGATGTCGTCTGCTGTTGGAACAAAATCCGTCAACAGACCTACATTAATTAAGGTATCGAAAAACATTTTGATGGACTCCTCTGCAATGCCTGTTGCAGATGCTATCTTTCCCACTTCAACCTTGCCATTGCGCGGTACGGCAAGCAAATGTCCGATGACATCCGCCGAATACGATTCAAAGAAATAGCTGTAGCCAGCCAAAAGGTTGTACATCAGTGCCACGTGCTTTTCTGCATTGTAGCGTCCGCAGGTCCAAACAGGCCTATACTTCGTGTTGCTCATAATAATGATCCCAATGTTTTTCCTATTCTTTATTTGTTGCCTCATTTCTTTTGGCAAGTCCTCTTGTTTTGAATTGCAAAAATACAAAAAAATCAAAAAACAAACAAGTTAATTTACTGACTATCAGTATTTTAATTATCCAAATAAGATACGAAACTATATCCAAAATGGATAATCTGAGATAAAAATGGATGAAATGGATGAAAAAAGCAGCACCAAAAGCATCATGAATAGAACTGTTACCGCTTCGTTAGGTCCCCATTATGAGGAATTCATCAAAAAATGCATCCTCGGGGGCAGATACAATAATGCCAGTGAGGTGATCCGCGCTGGACTACGACGTTTGGAGGAAGATGAAGCACATTTGGAAGTGCTCAAAGCCGCCCTTGAAGAAGGTGAAGCCAGTCCCGATGTCACTGATTTTGATTCAAAGTGTTTTCTTCAGGAACTGAAAGCCAAACATCAAGCCAATGTCTGAATACATCATCTCCAAGAAGGTACTGGAAGATCTTCGTGACATTTGGATTAATACGCTGGATACCTAGTCGGATCTCTATTTTTTAGGGCGATTCCGACTATACCATTGATTTGAGACGGTGGAAAAGACTGTTATCCAGAGATGGATATTATCTTGGAGGGCTTCATTCCGGGTTCTACCGAGATTGAATGCCTACGGCATAAACCACAAAAGATGATTATAGCAAAATTACTCATAACCCGTCAATTTCATTTAAAATGTTTACTTTTGCACTCAAATACATACGAGCATGGCCATATCCACACTATATAGCGCACAACCCATCAAGCAACAGTTCCACACAGGCGAGGAACCCGTTATTGTAATGTGTTCTGACGTAAACATATACGTCTGCAAATACATGCGCTCAATGGCTTCTGCTTATAAGCTTGCATGTGAGTTCATAGGAGCAAAGCTGGCAATGGCATGGCACCTATTTACCCCTGATATTGCCTTGGTTAACATTCGTCCTGCTCATTGGGAAAGAATGAATCTTTCGCATAGTCTTTCTGCCCCGTCAATTGGCTTCCGATGGCTCGATGGCGTCGTTGACATTACACCCTCCACTTATGCCAAAGTTCCTGCCACGAAAAAAACGTTAGATCAACTGTTGAAAATCGCCTTGTTCGACTTTTGGATAGCTAATGAAGACCGCAATGCGAATAATGCTAATCTGATGTACGATGTGGCTCGCGCGCAGTTGGTATCAATCGACTACGGCTGTATCTTCAACACGGCAACCTTCGATTCCCCAATCTCGCAACTCACTTCAACCGACACCATTCTGTGGTCAGATCTATTTAAGCATCTCATCCAAAACATCGACCGCAAGACCGTTTTTGCCCTTGCCAACAGCCTAAAGGCTGATTATGAAGAATGCCTCCGCCAAAGTAAAGACATCATCACGGAGGTGTTGGCCGAAATGCCACCAGAATGGAAAGTCACAACCGAAACTGTCAGCGAGAAGTTGCGTCAGTTATTTGATGAGCATTGGACGGCTGAGGTATGGAATAATTTCACAAATTGTCTTAACGAAAATATTGGATAATATGAAATACAGTATCATATATGCGGTTATCCGCCCTGAAATTGCCGAGCGTGTCAGCCTCGGATTGATATTCGTCGATGGCGATGAGGTGGACGTGCGCTACTCACAGCAAAAACTTGAAGCAGTGCGGGGGCTTTTTTCTCCAAAAGAATACGAATTCCTTTCGCAGGTGGTTCGTTCCATGCCCACCGATGGCAGCGTCAACAGCGTTGAGGCCATCAACTATCTCTCGCGCTATTCCAACAACCTAATAGCCTTCTCACCCCTCCAGAGCATCGACATCGAAGCCACCGAACAGAGTAAAGCCCGTCTGTTCAGCAACTATATTTATGAGGCCGCATAATTCGCCAGTCAAAACATGACCACGAAGACGATAGTAGTCGGAATCTTAATTTTTTTTGGAGATTCCGACTACGATCTATTTTATTATTAGAACTCTAAAATTTCAAATTCATCAGGTACACAAAAGAATAAAATTGTCATTTCAATTTGAATTTAATAGGAAGGATGTAACTGACCCTCACAGCAGTTCCCCTTTGTTTACCCGGTTTCCAATTTGGCATGGAAGTCACGAGTCGGATAGCTTCCTCATCACAGCCGCTCCCAAGGGAACGCAAGACTTTAACGTTTGAAAGATGACCATCCGGTTCCACAATAAAGTTCACGAACACACTCCCCTGGACACCGCTCTCGAGAGCTTCGGGGGGATAGTTTAGATTGTTTTCAAGAAACAACACCAATTCTGATGTTCCTCCGGGAAAATCAGGCATTTCTTCCACAATTTGAAAGATTTCGCCTTCTTCGTTTGAAGAAGAACCATCTTGACCAGAGACATCCTGAGCAACACCGCTGAAGGAAAAAAGTAAACTTACAAGAAGTAAGAGAAATAGTTTTAATTTCATGATTCTAAAAATTTGTAAGGTGTCAAAAATACAAAATAATGGTTATAGTTTGATTAAATTTTTAAAATTTTTATAAAATTATACAGAACAGATATAAAATCTTTATCTATTTTAGATAATTCAGCTTGAAAATGGATGAAAAAAAATTCAGTTATAAGAAATATTCTTACATTTGCAAGGTTAAAACCACAAGTATCATGAATAGAACTGTTACCGCTTCGTTAGGTCCCCATTATGAGGAATTCATCAAAAAATGCATCCCCGGGGGCAGATACAATAATGCCAGTGAGGTGATCCGCGCTGGACTACGACGTTTGGAGGAAGATGAAGCACATTTGGAAGTGCTCAGAGCCGCCCTTGAAGAGGGTGAAGCCAGTCCCGATGTCACTGATTTTGATTCAAAGCGTTTTCTTCAGGAACTGAAAGCCAAACACCAAGGCAATGTCTGAATATATCATCTCCAAGAAGTTACTGGAAGATCTTCGTGATATCTGGATTTATACGCTGGATACCTGGTCGGATCTCGATTTTTTGGAGATTCCGACTATGATGAAAAAATGAAATCAAACACGTCCGGTTACAGCACCCCTTTGTATTTCATCCACAAAACAAAAAATTGGTCGTATGCCATATACATGCCCTTATCCAATGTGATAAAATCCTTTTCCAACAGGCCCTTAACCGCCGAAGAAACACTGCTAGCTGAAGGAAGTCGGTGTTTCTTTAAAAAAGCGGCACTGGTCACTTCTTTTGCCTTGCCTTCCGCTGCAATGGCGATAAAAACCGCACGTTGTTTCTCGGGCATCCGAAAAAGCAACGCCTCGTAGGTATCGGATGACATCCTCAAGATATATTCAATCGCCAAGTCAACCATGTCAACAGTACAGCGTTCGACAGGTTGAGTCTTGGAAAACAACACGTTCAACACCCGATGCATATAACTGGTAACTGCTTCAAATCGAGCATATAGCTCACCGACATTACCATAAAGTGATAATCATAAAATAATAATCATTTTATGAGAATCTGAATCAAAAACCGGTTGATTGATTATAGGTAAAAACAACGATCATGGTCGGAATCTCGATTTTTTTTGGCGATTCCGACTATAATGAAAGAACGAAGTGATCATCATAAAAAATAATCACTCCGTGATTGTTGGGACTACATTGATTTTAAGGTCTTTGTTGTTTCCAAAAATTCGATCTCCCACCCATAATCTGGATGGATCTCCAAAAATCTCTACACGGGTCAATGAGTCGCATTGGAAGGCATCATCGTCGATTAATTGAACATTTTGGGGAATGGTGACGTGTGTCAAGGGACATCTCTCAAAACAGGAAGGTCCGATGCTTAGCAATGAATCGGGAAGCGTGATGTTGGTGAGGGGACAGTCAAAGAAGCATCTTGCTCCCAACACAAGCAATGAAGAGGGTAACGCTACGGAAGTCAAATTCTCGCAGCTTGAAAACGCATTGTTTTCAATGGTGTCGATACTGGAAGGCAGGGAGATGCTGAACAGCCCAGACTTATCAAAGGCAAAAGTTCCTATCTTGGTGATGGTATTGGGTATTGAAATGGATATAAGATCTTTGCAACCGCAAAAAAGTCCACTGGGAATTGTGGTAAGCGACGGGGGAAAAGTGATGCTGGTGAGTCCTGAATTACGGAACGCAGAGATGCCGACTTCTTCAATGGTAGTGGGCAGGTTTACACCTTTAATCTCTGCACATTGATCAAAAGCTCCTGCATTGATAATGGTGACGATGTATTTTTCATCATAAGGTCCATCGGTGATCTCGATAATGTCGGAAATGATGATATTGCCTCTCGCATCTTTTCCTTCGCTCACAAGCAGAAGTCCATATTGCTCTTTTCCGCTGGGGTATTGAATGGGGGAATACGAAATGCCGTCAATCTTGAATTGGATCCTTCCATTCCAGGGTTTGAAAAAATCCAAGTCGATGTATTTGACGGATTTCTTGGTGAGTTTTGAATGGTTGTTCGCAACATACTTCTCGCGGATGGCTTGCTTCCTGTTAGCGCCAAAGTTGGTTTCTGTTCCGGTGACATATTGAATATGTGAGTATTTCGATTCATCGTCTAAACGGTCAAACTCCTCTTCAATGGCTGTTTTCTGATTTTCACTGAAAAGTTCATAGAATCCTTCTCCGTAATTGATGTTGGTTATTGTGGCAGTAGAAGGGATAATCAGGGTATCCATATCACAATTGTCGAAAGCGGATTGGTCGATGGACAACTGCTTGTCATGCAGGCGGATGGTTCTGATCAAGGAACCCGCAAAACAGTATTTCTTTATCTCTTTGACGGTCTCTGGAATGGTGATGTCGATAATGCCTGAAGCGGCAAAGGCTTTTTCCCCAATCATTTTCAAACCCTTGGGCAAATCAAGACTACGCAAACGGAAACAACACGAGAAAGCCTCGTCTCCTATGTATTTCAAATTCTTGCTTAACGTCACGCTATGGAGCAGGATGCAGTCGCTAAAGGCATTGTTCCCAATGGTTCTGAGTGATTCGGGGAAAACCAAGGTCGTTATACTACTATGGGTAAAAGCACCTTTGCCAATGCTTTCGACCCCCTTGCCGAACGAAACAGATTCCAATTGGTAACAGTTTTGGAACGCCTGGTCGCCGATCATCTTTACCGAAGAGGGTATCTCCACGGTGATAAGCTGCGTGGAGCCAAACGCACCATCGCTGATGGCGGTCAAGCTCCCCATAGGGATGGTGATGGACGACAACGAAGAGTACCTGAATGCGTCCACGCCTATGGTTTTGATGGATTCGGGAAGTGTTACAGATCCCAAATGCTTCGCGTTATAAAACGCTTCATCATCGATTCCAACGACTTGATAGGTGTCAAAATCATCATCTTCCGATTCATTGACGTATTCGCTAACGTATTTGGGAATGACGATATCATCTTCATATTCCCCAAATTCAGGCTTGGCGACTGAAACCGTTCCGTAGGTCGGGGCATCGTCGGCTTCTACGACAACGCGGTAACGGATATTATCTGCCTCAAAATAACGTTGCGCCGACATCTCACACGACATCAGGAGAAGGAATAGAATGATGAGGTAAAAATGGATGTTATTTTTCATAAAAGGGATTGTTCATCTGCTTGTTTTGCAAATATAATCATTTTGTGAGAATCTCGATTTTTTTTCGGCGATTCCGACTACCATCTATTCGTCAACTTCAGCAAACAGGTCTTTGGCGGTGATTTCACTATGAACCCAGGAGGATCGTGAGCCCTTGGACAGTCCTCTTGGGGTGACGAAAGTGAGAACTACACCTCTTGTAATACCTGTAATCTCCATAAACAGCGTTTTTCGCTCCAATAGACGCTGCTCATAATTCTTAGTGATGACAAATGGGGTCTCCGAAAACTTCATTTCCACTAAATGGATGATTTTATCCGCCCGTTGGATGACCAAATCAATTTGTGCGCCTTTCCGCAAGTCGTCTTGTTTGGGGATAAAACGCCATGAGGAAGCTGCCGTCGCCATGCCTGAGATGCCCAAACCTTTCTTGATATGCGGAAGATGACGCAGACAGACTTCCTCGAAAGTGAAGCCCTCCCATGAAGCCACACCCCGATCCGCAAAATGATGTTGCCAATAATGCTCATCACGAGAGCGGTTGCTTATCCTCCAGTTTTTCCTTCATCCAGCTGGTGGCACTGCCGCAGACCACAAACACGATGTCGTCACGATCCTGCACCCAGTTGGCCCAAAAATATTCTAACTCATCAACGAATTCACTCCCACATTCTTGTCCAAATCAACTAAAAAAAGTGAGATTTGGACGGAAATCAAACGAATTTTGTCCAAATGTATATCAAAAACCATGGATTTGGACGGAAAATTATTTCCTTTCGAAGCACTTATTCCAACACTCTATTTAATATGTATTTTGGACCATACAGCGAAATAATATGCCAAAAACCAGCAACATCCGTCTTCTATTTTGTCATTTCACCGGTTTTTGGCGGGCAATGTATGTTAGTTATTTTTCTCGAAATGCTGATAGTCTTTCACGCTGCGCCAGTGTCCTCCCCAACGGAAGCCGAATGACTCGAAAACCTGCTTACAGAAGTCGGTTTCGTCGATTTTGTGGGGAAAGGCTTTGGAGCGATCCACGCAGTCGGTGGCCGTTGCCGGTTGAACAGAAGAACCTCTGATGCAAGGGTTTTGCAAAGGATTGATGTCGATAGCCATGCCGAAAGCATGTTTCGACAAAGTTCTAACAATCGAATAGCTTTCTCGCCACTCCAGAGCATCGAAATCGAAGCCCACGAACAGAGTAAAGCCCGTCTGTTCAGCAACTATATTTACGAGGCTGGATGGACTGGTGGATACCATTAAAAAGGTCGGATTCCAACCGGATGAATCAAAAACAGTCGGATTTTGGTTGGATTGAACGAAACCGATTGGATGAAAAAGACGAATGTCAATTCAATTTGAATTTAACAGGAAGGATAGTTCAGATTGTTTTCAAGAAACAATGACAATTCTTTTGTCCCTCCTGGAAAATCAGGCATTTCTTCAACAACTTGAATGAGCTCATCTTCTTCGTCTAAAATAAATGAGGTTTTCGATAACTTCTGTCGGCAACTTCTTCTATCTCAGATGGGATAAAAAGAAAAATATTAACTTTGCAACGGAAAAACTGTTTCGCCATGCTACCAATGAGACTCTACACCGCCGGCATCGCCGATTTTGAACGCATCCGTCAAGACGGACGCATCTACATTGACAAGACAGACCTTATCTTTAAACTGACGCGCGAATCGCAATTCGTATTCCTCAGCCGTCCTCGAAGATTCGGGAAGTCGTTGCTTTGCAGCACCTTGAAATACTACTTCCAAGGCCGCAAAGACTTGTTCGAGGGTCTTGCCATCGCCGAATTGGAAAAGGACTGGAAGCAATACCCGGTGCTGCATTTCGACATCAGTGCCTGCAAGAACAAGTGGGAAATGAAACAGATTATCGAAGAACTTCACAGCCAGTTGGATATGCACGAGCGACGCTACAAATGGGATAAGACCGAAGGCACTCCCGGCGAACGCCTCAAGAAACTGATTCAACAAGTACACGAGAAAACCGGTCTGAAAGCCGTGGTCATCCTTGACGAATACGACGCGCCTTTGCTCGACTATCTCCACAAACCAGAACAACTGACCGAGGTGCGACGCATCATGCAGGAGTTCTACCAAATGGTAAAGGTGTGCGACGCCGACGAGCAGTTCGTGTTCATCACGGGCATCACGAAGTTCAGCCAACTCAGCAACTTCTCCACTTTGAACAATTTGCGCAATATCTCTATGGAGCCCTCCTATTCTGCCCTTTGCGGCATCACCAAGAACGAGTTGGTGACGGTGTTCGACGAGGATATCCAACTTTTGGCCGATGAATACGGCTGCTCCAAAGAAGTCATGCTCGACATGCTGAAACTGCAATACGATGGCTACCATTTTGGGAAAAAATCGGACGACATTTTCAATCCTTTCAGCCTCATGTATGCCTTTACTAACAAGGATGTTGATTATTACTGGTTCGGCAGCGGCACGCCCACCTTCCTCTTCGAGGCAATGAAACGCTTCAACACGAACTTGCTTGAATTGGAGCAACTCAAGGTGTCTTCCTCACAATTCGACGTGCCCACCGAGACGATGACCTCCGCCTTGCCCTTGCTCTATCAGGCGGGTTATCTCACCATCAAGGGCTACGATTTCTACAGCAGGAACTACACGCTCGACTTCCCCAATGCCGAGGTGAAAGTGGGGTTCATGGAGAACTTTATGAGCCGCATGATGAACCTCAACCAAGACGCGCGTGGATTTGCCGGCAATTTCTACGCATCGCTTCTCAAGCACGACCTCGAAGCCGCATTGAAAGCCATGCAAGCCTATTTCGCCTCGATTCCCTACCTCGACTTCGGCGGAAAGAAGTTGGACGACATCACCAAATACGAGGCCTACTACGAGGTGCTGACCTACGTGGTGTTCTCCATCTTCAATTGTCGCACCTTCACGCAGGTGAAGGTGGCGCGTGGCCGCACGGATGTGGTGGTCTTTATGCGCGATGCGGTCTATGTGATGGAACTGAAGATGCGCGGCACAGCGCAAGAGGCTCTCGACCAAATCAACTCGAAAGATTATGCGATTCCTTACCAAGCCGAGGGTAAGCCTGTCATTAAGATAGGCATCGCCTTCTCGCAAGAGACCAAGACCCTTTCGGATTGGATGATTGAAAAGGATTGAGTATCATAGGGACGAGCGTCAAGAGTCTTCGCCATCCCTCATTGACTATTCTAAACCCACTCTTAAGCTATCAAGCTGTTTTTTATAGGCATCCATAGTGTATAGGTCGTCGGACTTGAGCATCGGAGTGTAGAACTCATCACTGACAGGAGGCTGCTCCTCAATGACGATTTCCCTGTGATATTCCTCCATAAACTCCCTCAAATCCTTCTCGGAAATACCGATCACACTCATATTCTGCTTGTTGGTGAAACGCATGTATTCTGCCTGATAATGCAGCCAGCAAAGCCAGTTGTGCTTCATGGCCATCGCTTGACGCACATTGGTGTTTCGCAACCATTTTGTACAAGTGTATTTCCCGGGATATTGATCCGGATGCCCGCTGATATCATCAATGGTCTTTTCCTCCTCTTTCACTCTGTCGTTCCAGTAATCCTCGATGCTGTGCATTCTTGTAAAACAGTCACCGACATTGTTAATAAACTGGAAATTACCCAAGTTTTTCCATGTTTCAAGGTTGTTTGAAAAAATGTTTTCGGCTGCTTTGTCGAACGAGACGAAGTTGTTGCTCAAGGCATCAAACATCAAATTCTCCAACGTTTCTCTTGGCATCATTTCCAACTCATCGACGGGCTCACTGAGGAGCCAT
>JAEEII010000013.1 GCA_016281295.1 Bacteroidales bacterium | reverse complement strand
TAACGCAATTCAAGATACCCGTGAACGACAATATCCTACTGAATATCATCAAGCTACGAATCGCTGTTTATTTCCAAGGCTGCAATGCCAACCAGTGGAAATCCATTGAGTCAAACGACGCTTCGACTTTGCTTGAATACATCTTCCCGAAAACTGGCCGTTTGGCTTATTACAACCTTATTCTGGAACAGATGAGGACGCTACACCGTGAGTATATCCCCGCTGGCCAGTATTTTCTCTTCAATATGCCAGTGCAATTTGAAGAGAAAATGTTGAACTTTCTCAAAAACCATCCCGAACACACAATGAAATCCCTTGTGGCCGACCCCGAGGCTTTCATTTCGTCATGGGCCACTGTGGCTTGCGACAACAGTCTTTCCCCGGTCAATGTAGGTGCCATCAAGGACACCGACATGGAGCTGCTTCTGCGTGTCGTCGCGGTTTATTACAAGGCTGCTTTCGAGAACCACTCATATTGTTATCCTTATTTCAGTTGACCTATGGAAAGAGTTAAAAGGTATTCCACTCAGCTGTCCAAGGGCACAGGAATGATCAACGAAACGCTTTCGTTGATCGAAATCTTCGATGAGCACACCACCAAAGAATCCTTGTTGCGCTATGTGCTTGAAACCAATTATCTCTCCACCAGCACCGAGAAACGCGCCACCGACATCGTTAATGTTGTCTTCTACCAGCGTTTCATGAAAGACAACCCCAGCGTTCCGTTGTGGCTGAAGGCTGCTCGCGGCAAAGGCCTTATGCTATCCTCTTTCAGCCAGTTGCTGATGCTCTATTGCGCTCGTCAACACGCTGTGTTCTACGACTTCATTACCACCATGCTCAATCCCGTCAAAAATGAAGATTTGATTGTGCTCCCTCACAACGCCATTCATCGCTTCATTCAATCAATCTGTGAGAGTGGGCAGGCAAGCTGGTCTGATGGACTCCAACGCAAAAACGCTTCCTATGTGTTTGCCACATTGGTCGATTTTGGCTTCATGAACCGTCGCTACGAGATTTTGCCCTACCAAATAGCCGACTTCACTGTGCTATATCTGATGCACGAGCTTCATTTTGCTGGCCTGTCTGATGTCGATGTCTGCAATCACGAGGACTGGCAGCTCTTCAATCTCACCCCGCAGCAGGTGCGTCAGGCCATTATGCAGCTTAGCCTTGCCAATGGCTTTATTGCCCAGTCGTCTGGCAATCTTATTGATATATCTTGGAAATTTAATTCTATGGAGGAAATGATCAATGGCATCTTATGATGAAAAATTCAACCAGGCACTCAGCTATCTGAACCGCCCCGATATAACCAACCCTACAGGCGACAAACCCATCTGTTATGTCACCTACGATGTGCGCGATGCCATTGACATGAAGCGTATCATCAAGGAAACGCTCATCCCCAAAGCCAAGTATTACGGGTTCGAGGTCGAGCTGTTTTCTATTGGCCAGCGCATCCTCGAATACCTCAACAACTATCCTGATAAAGATGAGTTGCTCGACGACTCCTATTCCGAAGATGAAATCTTCGAAAGCCTTGCCGTCGAAACACAGGAAACCAAGTGGATGGAAAAGGCCATCCTCGATTTCCAAGAACAAGTCAAATCTGCTGAGCATCCTCTCATCGTAGTCACCGATTTGGAGATGCTCCATCCACTTTATAAGATGGGCTTGATTGAGAACACGATTTACAACAAAATCACAGTCCCCATGCTTGTCCTATACCCGGGCGAGGCACAAGGCTTCGCCAAAAGATTTCTCAATTTCTATAAACTCGATGGTAATTACCGTTCCAAAAACTTCTGACCATGAAAATTCAAGAATTGTTTGATGAGAGTAAGAAACTCGACCGCGAAATAGAAAGTGTTGTCACCTTTGCCGCCAGCTCTGCCGAAGACCTTGGCAAGGAGATTAACGAGTATGTGGTAACGCAAAAACTCCACGATAATTACCAGAATGTTCTCGAAAAACTCGAACGCGCTTTTTCCGAATCATCCAAGGAAGTCGGCATCTGGGTGTCTGGCTTCTATGGCTCGGGCAAAAGCTCCTTCGCCAAATACCTCGGCTATTCTTTCGATAAGGCTAAAATTGTAGATGGTGTGTCATTCGGCACCCGCCTCATGGATCGCATTCAAGACCCGACACTTAAAGCCTTCCATAACACTATCATCAGCAAGTTCAATCCTTTTGTCGTGATGATTGATATGGACGCTGATGCCCGCACAGGTAAATATCCCACCATTAGTGATAGCATCTATTACGAAACCCTTAAACTCCTTGGCGTATCAACCGCGACAGATTCAGCAGTATTTGAATTTGAGGCAATGCTGAAAGCTGATGGTCGATACGAAGAGTTCTGTAAACAATTCAAAAAAGAAGAGAATCAGGACTGGGAAGATATTCACAACATTAACATCCGTGCTAAAAACAAGGCGGCAAAGTATGCGCCCATTTATTTCCCAGATGATTTCAAATCTGCTGAAGAGTTTAAGGCGTTGAAAATTGATGTCATCGAAAACGAAAAGGAACGCATCCAACGCTTGTATGATTTGGTGAAAAACATTACAGGCAAGGATAAAATCATCTTTGTCCTTGATGAGGTCGGCCATTTCATCAATGCCGACCCAACGCAAATCAACAAGCTCCAGGGCTTGATGCACACCATCAAAGACAGTTTCAAAGGCGATGTTTGGTTGATTGCCACTGCTCAACAGACGCTAACAGACGATAGTGGTAGTAACCTTGATAGCATCCGTACACTTGCTGAGCGTTTCACGACAAGAGTCAACATCGAGGCCAACGACATCAAGGAGATTATTACCAAGCGTTTGCTCGGCAAGTCAGTGGATGGCAAAGCCTATTTGAAGAAGCTCTTCAACGATAACGAGGCCAAAATCAAGTTGGCCACAAAGCTCAATGTAGGCGAAAAAACCCTCTATAAGTCCATCCTTGATGAAGAGGTCTTTGCCAATCTCTATCCCTTCTTGCCAGTCCATATCGACATCCTGATGTGTCAGCTTAAAAAGCTGGCCAGCAGCACAGGTGGTGTTGGTCTTCGTTCCGTCATCCGCCTCGTGCGCGATATTCTCGTCGACAACCACCTCGCCGATGAAAATGTGGGTGTGTTGGCCAATACTGAGCATTTCTACGACATACTTTTGGCCGATATGGAAATGTCAAAGGATTTCCGCGACATCACTGAGTCGGCTCAAAACGCCATCAAGCGTTTTGCCGATGATGCTTTGGCCATCCGCATCTGCAAGACGGTGGCCATCATGCAAATCCTCGATGACTTT
>JAEEII010000143.1 GCA_016281295.1 Bacteroidales bacterium | reverse complement strand
GAGCCGTCGCGTTCCAATTCCTCCAAAGGCTGGTGTGCCTCCTGCATCTTACGGATGGCATCTTTCAAGCTGTTGGGATCCACATTGGGTGCCAGCCTGACAAAGCTGCGATAACGGTCGTTGCCTAGCCAGTTGTTGATGCTCCACTCGCCAAACGCAGCAATGGTTGTCACGATGTCGCATTGAATGCTGCCGTTTTTCGGAAAATCCTCAAACACGCCAACCACGGTCAGTTTTGTTTTCGGTCCCCAAACTTCACTGTAGATTTGTTTGCCAATGGCCTCGTTCACACCGCCCATTTTTTCAGCAAAGCTGCGGCTGACGGCAATGTCGCCATTGTATTCTTGCAAAGCCTGCATCGGGTCGCCTGCAAGGAATTCGCGGTCGAAAAAGTCGAAAAAGCAAGTATCGGCACCTATACATAGGCCTGTGATGAGGTTGTCGTTTTCGTCATAAAGGTTACCGTTGAGCAGGTTGGAATAGCGTGTAGCGGCTTCCACTCCAGGCACCTCCGCCTTGAAACCCGGCGCAATGCCTCCCGAAGTGCCCCAATAGTCATCGGGTTCGCCACCTTCTTGAAAGATGATAGTTTCCGTAATCATATAAATGTGGTCCACATCCTTATAGAAACTGTCGTATGACAATTCGAAGCACACCTTGGCAATCAGCACGATGCCAATGGCGAGACCTATTCCCAACGATAGGATTTTGATGAGTTTGTCGGAGAGATGATTCATTGTGAAAATGGTGTTTGGTTACTGCTCTATATACGGCGTTCCACCATAATAAGTTACAACACTGTTTTTGATAAAGTATTGAAGCCTGGCGTTCAATTGTTCGGCAAGGGCGTTGAGGTAGTTGTTCGAGGCCGTCTGGTATTCGATGGACGAGATCAATCCCTGCTCGAAACGTTTGTTGTTAAGAGAAAAGGCCTCTTGTTGCAAATCAGCACGGATTTCTGCCTGGCGCAGGGCATCGGCAGCCCCATCACGGTCGGCCACTGCACGAAGCACCTCCGCCTCCACATCGCGCAATGTCTGATCATAGTCGGCCTTGGCTCGAGTGTAGGCATTCTTCTTTTTGGCGATGTTGGAATGGTTGGAAAGCCTGTCGTAAATCGGGATGCTCAGCGAGAGTTGCACATATTCTCCACGGTTGTTCTTGATTTGATCAAAATACGGAGTCGGCTCATAACCTTCTTTTCCCGGGTAGGTGAAGTAGCTCGACGACCAGCCACCATAAAGCGAGAGCTTCGGCAACAGCTGCCAACGCGCGGTTTTAAGGGCGATTCGGGCATTATTCATCGCACCTTCCGCCAAAAGAACCGAGGGGTTGTTGTTTTTGGCATAATCCACCATCTGGGTAATACGAACCTCCTTTGTAGAGACGTCATAATATGGCGTCTCTACCGACGAACCAGTTATTTTCAGCGGTTCCTCAACGGGCCAAAACATCACGTCTTTCAGGGTGATGACAGCGTTGTTAAGGTTGTTATGGCAGGTGGTCAGCTGGTACCGACGATCGGCGAGGTCGCTCTGCATCTGCACCACATCGACGTGAGCCTTTTGCCCTAATTGCTCTTGTTTCTCGGCCAACTGTAACGCTTTCTCCGCTGTGGCCACTTGACCTTGCAAAGCCTTTTCCAATTCGGTATAGTACAACACGTTACAATAGGCTTCCATGGTTGCGAGACAGATCTGATCCATGGTTTGCTGTTCTTTGGTCAGTCCCATTTGCTGTGCTGTCTTGGTTATTTTCAGGTTGTTAACTGCCTGAAATCCATTAAAGAGCATAATCCCTGCCGATGCGCTGAAGCCATTGTGGAACGAGGTCGTCAAGCTATAGAGGTTCGTCTCCGGGTCGATGGAACGACCGAAATTAAAATAAGCGTAGGAGCTTCCTTCCACCGTTGGGGTGAATGCGGAGAGGATGGCTGTACGGCGGTCGATCTGTGCGTCGCGGTTGTCGGCTTGGGCAATACGCATCTTGGTAGAGTGCTCCACAGCGTATTGCATACAGGATTTGAGATCCATGGTAACGGTATCCTGGGCATTAATGCTGCACAGGGTGCCAAGGAACATCATCACAAGAATGAGGGTTTGTTTTGCTTTCATCATACAAAAATCAATTTGCCGTATGAGAAAGCACAGGTCATGCCAAAAATACAACTATTTAAATTTCAAATATTTACGTTTTTCAACATCCAACAAACTGTAAAGTTTTTTTACAGCAGTGTAAAGAAACTTTACAACAATCCGGAAGTCGATTAATGTTACAAAACAACAACGGGAGCCCAATAACGAGCTCCCGTTGTTGTTTTATGTTCGTATGGTTATTTTTTGAAATTGTTTTTTACGAACTTTATAATGGCGATAATACCGATGGCAAAAGTACCAAGGATGGCTAAAACCAGGGAAGCGATATAAATAATCGCAAACACCAAAACCGCAATGAGCACCAAAGCCAGGATTCCACCGATAACATGACTAAAACCAGTTCCGATGACTTTGTAAACCGTACTTCCAATAGTCTTTACCGCTAATACGGGATTCAAAGCACTCCCGATCATTCCCGGAAGCGCGACAAGGATAGCGCCAATAGCTGCAAAAATGGTTTTGAACATTGAAGCCGTCGTGGCTCCCACACTACCCAAAACGGTGTTCCCAGCGGCTTTATTCGCTTCAACTTCTTCAGCAGTAGCCGGGACAAAAGCAATGATGGCATAGCAAATGTAAAGTATGACTGCCCAAAACATGATTCCCAAAGTTCCCCATTCGGGATGATAGCCTTCTCCCCCGGCGAACAGAGGCATGATAAAGCCAATGAACAATGCTGAGATGATGCAAAGCAGCAACAGCCAAGCCACCCATTTTTTACCATTAAAAACATAGCCTGCTGTATTCGCATCGGTGTTTTTGATGCGTTTGAATACAGAGTAAATGGCTAATGCAATCGCGCCAATCACTGCGACGTAAACCAGAATATCTAACCACATAATCATTGATTTTTTAATAAAACAATAAATTAATTTAAGCTTTACGCAGCAAATATAATAATTTTTTTACTAAATAACGAAAAATAGTTGATATTTTAAAAAAAATATCAAAACTTGATTCAATAAATAAAGGAAGCCAGGCAACCATTATTTCCACGCAGCACCTCAATACCGCACAACGCGCTGCGAATGACCACCCACTTTTAGCACATAGACGCCTGCGGGCACGTTTGGATGAATCACAAGGACGTTATAAAGGGGCTCCGATAGGGGTGTTCAAGGTCTAACCGCAGACCTACCTGGCATTACTGCTTCGGCGTCCCTCGGAGCCTATAGTTGTGGCTCTATTGATGACTTGTTAAGGGGGATGTGTTATACTTCCGAGGATTTTTTACACAAAAAAGCTGCCCCCCCTCGCAAGGGCGGCGGTGTGTGATTCAAAAGAGCCGGAAAGCGGCTTGCGAGGGTTTTATTTCACGAGGGTGGTGCCGGCCAGCTCGCGCCCAATGGAGCGGATGCCCTCCTGGATCCTCATCACCTGTTCCTCCGATATGTACTGGCCACGGCGGTACTGGCGCATCAGCGAGGCGTTGATATGCATGTGCACGGCCAGTTTGCTCACGTTGAGGTAGGGGTGCGCGTCGTAGAACGCGGAGAGGTCGTAGCGGTACTCGAATTCAACATCCCTCAATTCGGCAGGTACGGGTTTGCCATTGTCGATGTAGGCTTCCACCATCTCAGCGTAGCTGTTAGCGAAGTCGGCCTTCGCCTCGGCCACGGTGTCGCCCTCGCCGATGATCACGTTTTCCAGTTCCGGGGCATGGATGCTATAGGATCCATCCTCCTCTTTCTTGATGATTACTGTCACTTTCTTCATATTCGTTTGATTTTGAATTGTTTGTTATCTTCATGGATAATCCGGGGAGTGTCTCACTCCCCGATTTGTTTCAGCAGCCGCCTTGGCAGTCCGTGTTTCACTTCCGCCGCGTCGTGCCGCTCAATCTGGATGAAGTAGTCTTTGTCGGGGTGGCGGTAGATGTCGTGTTTCTTCCCGAGTCTGTCGAATTCCCAGCCTCTTTGCTCGGCGTTCTTCTGAGTTCGTTCCATTTCATGTTTACTTTCCTTTCTTTTGAATCACACCGCAAAGATATAACATTTTTGTTATATACAAACATGATCTGGCGTTTTTTCGCCGGAAAAGAAAGATTTCCGTGAAAACATTGATTCCCCTCAATAATCAATCACTTAAAACGAGAGGGTGAAGAGGGAGCAGGGACTGGAATAATCAAGGGAAGAATTCCCTTGGCGAAGATGGAATCCTCCAGAAGGCTTTCCGCCTTTCTTTGCGAGCCTCTTTCTTTGCCGCACGCTTGGCTTCGAAGGCTTTTTGTTCCTCAACAAATTCAGGGTCCTTGTCACGCCCTGTAACAATGATCCAGATGGCTTTGCCGATTCCAAGGAGAATACCGATGATATACGGCACCAAGAAAACTATCAGAACAAGGCCGGCAATGCAAAACAATATGAACAGCAACGTTTCCATCACCGCAAAGATATAAAACTTTTTGGTTATGTCAACAGGAACAGTAGAATTTAAAGTAAAAATCACCGATGACGGAAGCTTCAAGAAACTGGAGATTGACGCTGAAGGTTTTAATAACGCTGGAAAACGCATAAAAAACGAAACAGAAGAACTTAGCATTGATCTCCCTCAATAATCAATCACTTAAAACTGAATAACAAAATGAAGCGGTATGAGGGTGTTGTGTATAGAGAAGTGCATAGTGATGGTGGTGCAGAGTTGCTTGCACAATTCCAATCGGCATGGAAAGGAAATAAGACATGGGTAAATACGGCATCTGCATCATCGAGTACTGATATAACTGTTTCCTATTATAGTTTTGATAATAGAGGCAAGAATGACCTTATTATGGTTATTAGAAATAAATCGGGAGCCTATATTCGTCCCATATCAGAATACAACAGTGAAAAAGAAGTACTTTTGATGAAGGATACCAAATATAGGCTTCTGAAAGAGCCTTACCAAATAAATGGCAAGTGGTTTGTTGAACTTGAAGAAATCTAAAATGCAATGGATATATCGGCAGTCTTGTCAGCGATATACCCAGCATTCCATTTCCCAATTTCATAAAGTAATTCAGCCCTTTTAAGAGCCTCTTGCCATGATGTATTCCATCCCGAATCCGATTGCCAAACCCTCTCTTTGATGTAGGCAATCATTGTTGGTGAAAGGTTTTTTTTGTCGGTTTTGTCTCCAGCTTGAACAGCGTATGATTCGATCTTCCACCAGATAGAGCGGCCATCACTTGCTTGGAATGGGCATTCTTTTTCACCGTGATAGTATTGGCAGAATTGCAGTAGATCTTTTTTGTTCATTGTTGCGTTGTTTTGGATTGTTGTTTTCGTTCAAGGTAGCCGATGCGGATGGTGCACCGCTTGTTCTCAAACCGGTTCTTTCCGCTGATTGCGTTGGTGAGATACTTGTATGAGATACGGATTGCGTCATGCGGTATGGTGTCGAAAATGGCCTTGAGCGACCCGAAATAGAAGTCCGTTTCGCCGTTGTAAGGCTCATTGAGGTGAAGATGTACTACTTTTGTTTTCATAAAATGGGTATTTGGGTGCAAAATTACGCCTTATTTTACAATTGTGTGCTGAGTTTGGAGGATTATTCGTTTTGTCGGGAAAGATGGTGCCAGGGGCGTTGTTTTTGCCTCTGGCATGGATTGCTGGGTTCAGGCGGTTTCTCCCCACAGCTTGCGGGCGATGTCGAGGTTCTTTTGCGCCTCGTTGACGGCCTTCTTGGCATAGGTGAGCGTGTAGGCGTGTTGCCGTGGGTACTTGCCCGACTTGACCCCTTCGTGGTATTCCTTGGCCACCTCGAGCTTGTGCTCAAAGAACTCGATGGATTCGGGCATCGAGAGGTCGATTTTTTCTGCCATGCGTTCCCAATACTCGGCTTTGCTGTCGTAGTGTTCCGCCTTGTGCATTTCCTCGACTGATCTCATTGATCCCCCTCAATAATCAATCACTTAAAACAAAGGGCACAAAAAAAAGTGAAACTGAAAACGTCTACTCCTCCCTCAAGGGGCTTGGCGCGAATCACATCAGAATCACCACTGCAAAAATACAAAACTTTTGAATAATGCAACAAAAAATGATATAAAAATTTGGGAACTATATACCAGTTGACAGCAAAGAATAAACTATTTGAGTTTTTCAATCAATTCTAAAATTTGAAAAAGGCATTTTGACTTGTCTTCTTTGATGTGTGTAGAAGCCATCATTTTTACTATTTTAATGGTTTCATTTTCGTAATCATAGTTACAAGTAAATGCCCATTGAAACCCGCTTTCATCTTGGTAATTAAACCGTCTAAGGTTTTGTTTAAAGGTGCTCCATTTACATTAAATGTCTGTCCTAAATCTTTGTTTGTGCAAATTGGAGGTGTATTTATCGAATTACCCAATTCTAATAATGCATTGACCATATTATCATACTTTTCAATTACCCTTTCAATTGTTATTGGATA
Source organism: Bacteroidales bacterium (assembly GCA_016281295.1). The sequence goes on along the minus strand of JAEEII010000143.1, from coordinate 23,992 downwards.
ATGCTTCAATGAATCTATATATTCCTTTAAAGATACTTGTACATCGCTATTAAAAACTACAACCATCCTAACCTTTCATATTCTTCTCTTATTAACTTGTGTCCCAATTCACGATATTCTTCCAATGAAATAGTTCCTTCAGGACAATAATAGTTTCCCCATTCTTTGGCACTCCATTCACTCATCTCATTAATTCTTTGTTCTTCTGTCAATGAGTTAAGATATTCTTCATTTAAATTGTGTTTCTTCTCCATATCTATAAATATTATTTATATTGCATATATACAAAATATTTCAGACAAATCAAAACAACGTACTATTTATTGTAAAATATGTATTTAATATGAACAAGAAACAAACAATAAAAATCAACGAAAGTCAGTCATTGATCCCCCTCAATAATCAATCACTTAAAACCCATGGGACACGGAAGAGACCCAGCGGGAGAAACTCACGGCAAAAGAGATAAGGGAAAGGTTCGAGAGAGTGAAGAGGGAGCAGGGGCTTCAGTGAAACGGTGTTATCTTAGCGATGAAGGAAGCCAAAATTCTCTCCGTCTTTGCCGACGAATTTCTTTCTTTGCCGCACGCTTGGTTTCGAAGGCTTTTTGTTCCTCAACAAATTCAGGGTCCTTGTCACGCCCTGTAACAATGATCCAGATGGCTTTGCCGATTCCAAGGAGAATACCGATGATATACGGCACCAAGACAACTATCAGAACAAGGCCGGCAATGCAAAACAATATGAACAGCAACTTTACCATCAACGCAAAGATATAAAACTTTTGGGTTATGTCAACAGGAACAGTGGAATTTAAGGTAAAAATCACCGATGACGGAGGCCATTGATCCCCCTCAATAATCAATCACTTAAAACAGCTTCCCTCTGCTTGCGTTTTTCTCTGTTTTTTTACTCATTACGCCTCTCTTAGTAAATTTTCATATCATTTTTTGTTGCATTATTCAAAAGTTTTGTATTTTTGTAGGCGAGACTGATGATGTCAGACGCTATTGGGGGTAACCCAGTTCGACGCATTCATTGGTCTTTTGTTGTTTTGGGCAACCCTTCTATTAAGTCTTATGGCTTTTTATCTTGTATGGTGTAAAGCACCTCTCCTTTTAGATGCTTGTGCATTTTTACATTAGCCCAATACGTTTTCCTTTAATTGTTAAGGAGTAGTAGGTGAAATACTCAGCTTCTGGGTGTTTCCTTTTATTCGGTTTTTTCGGGTCATAACCTTTCTGCCCAGGCTGAATGGGTTGGTTCGGAGCCCAGCCTTCATAATCATTGATCACCCTCAATAATCAATCACTTAAAACCAAAGCCGTGGAGGTTTTAATTTTAAAAGGTAAAAGAAGAATTGATGTAAGTCGGACAAACATTGGAAAGAAAGGATACATCCACTCTTTTATTTCAATCTATAATAAAAGAAAGTAGCACCTTAATTGGTGCTACATAGACGGTCCCGGTTTAAGTTCCATCTTCAAGGATAACGCGTCCCGACGGTCTTCCTAAGAAGACACCGCAAAAATACAAAACTTTTGAATAATGCAACAATTAATACGGAAAAAATACGGAAAACCCAATCAAATTCTCAATCAAAATCCTTCAAGAAGAGAGCATGGAAGTGGACGCTGACATTGATCCCTCTCAATAATCAATCACTTAAAACACAACTATTTCAATTACCGTGATAAAAGACGCAATAAATGGTAAACTCAAATCATCAACGCATAAACACAATGTAAATGTCAAGTATGGAGAGGAATTATTGCCATTCCCATAAATAAACAGCCCCGCGTTTGCGGGGCTGAGGGCGGTCGGAGTCTCTTTCGAGGCTCTATCCGCTACAAAAATACAAAACTTTTGGATAATGCAACAAAAAACAGAAAAAAAAATGAAAGTTCAAATTGAGATTCCCAAAAAAGCCGTCAACTTGGCTATCGTTCACATTGAACTCCCTCAATAATCAATCACTTAAAACGATACGGGTGTGATCTGGCTTTACAACTACTCGCGATTCTTTCCACGCACACGCCATTGATCCCAGCCATGATAATCGTGATCCATCCATGAGCGGTACCCAGGGTGCTTCTTTTCCTTTCTGTATTCTATGTAGGCCACATAGACGAAAGCTATTATGACGATAAACCAGACCATTGTTTCCATGTTTTCTTTCTGCAAATATATACAAAAAACGTTCTAAACTTCCAAAAACAAAAGTTTTTACCTGTTTTAATAAAATGCACTTATTCTTGTCATTGATCTCCCTCAATAATCAATCACTTAAAACGCAGGGACTTCAGTGAGACAAGCAGATGTCAGTGAAAATACTCCATGAACGATGGGGAAACCCGCCAAAAGTTTTTCCGTCTTTTCTTGCGAGCCTCTTTCTTTGCCGCACGCTTGGTTTCGAAGGCTTTTTGTTCCTCAACAAATTCAGGGTCCTTGTCACGCCCTGTAACAATAATCCAGATGGCTTTACCGATTCCAAGGAAAATACCGATGATATACGGCACCAAGAAAACTATCAGAACAAGGCCGGCAATGCAAAACAATATGAACAGCAACTTTACCATCACCGCAAAGATATAAAACTTTTTGGTTATGTCAACTGGAACAGTGGAATTTAAAGTAAAAATCACCGATGACGGAAGCTTCAAGAAACTGGAGGTTGACGCCGACGGCTTCAACAATGCTGTAAAGCGCATTAAAGCAGAGACCTCAGTTTTAAAATCTGGGTTGGCCAAATTCTCATCTGTTCATTGATTCCCCTCAATAATCAATCACTTAAAACTATATGCTTGCGCTTCTATCTTGGCCATTTTGCTTCTTTGATCTACCTCTTATTTCTTCTCGTAAAAGTTCAAAAAAAGTATGAACATCCATACTGGTGTCTTGAACATTCTCATCTAATGAATCCATGTCGTTATAAATCTCTCTATCTCTTTTTGTAACCATATTTTCAAATCACCTTTCAATATAAATAGTTCTACTATACATTGATCCCCCTCAATAATCAATCACCTAAAACTTAATTGTTGCATTATACAAAAGTTTTGTATTTTTGCAATTGCTTTATCTGTAAAATAAAATGTCTCATCTTGTAGACAATAGAAAACCTATGCCGTTTGAGTGCGAGCAATGTGCCCATTTTATTGAAGGATGCAAATGCAAGGCTTTTGACACCATCCCGATTGAAATCATCTTTGATGCTGAAAAACACAGCCAAAAGATGGACGGGCAAAAAGGCGACTATGTTTTTAAGGCCAAGGCTGAACGCCAGTTCTCCAATGTTTACGAAGTAGCCTGACATCATTTCTTCCATTTGGTTTTCTTGACTATCAACATTGATCCCCCCCTCAATAATCAATCACTTAAAACCAAGGGCATTTTCGACACCGGCAACCTCTACCGCTCCATCGAGTACAACTACTGAGCGGTGAACGCCGCCAACCAGATGATAGGGCGAGGATCCGGAGGCGGCATGGCCAAGGTGCCCGACTGGCTGTCGTTCTCCTTTCCCATGTACGGCATATACGTCAAGAAAGGCGTGGGGCGGGGCTACAGCTGCGGCAACGGCGGCACGCTGGTGAAGTTCGAGGATCGTGGCCGTGGCCGTGAGCGCCGCACCTGGTATTACCGCATCTTCGCCCACGAGCGGCACCGCCTTGGAGAGCTGGTGGCCCAGGCTTACGGACGGGCGGCAGCGTCGGCCATCCGCACCATCGAGGTGAAGAGCATCGGGCGAAGGACGTGATTTTTTTTCGCTTTTCAAGTGAAAAATACTTTTGTTTTTGAAAGTTTAGAACGATTTTTGTGTATCTTTGCACAAGATCACAGAGACAATGTACTGGATTTTCATCATAATAGTATTCGCCATAATTACCTACAAACAAGGCAAGAAACCAGGACACCATTCCTGGAGAGACGGTGGATCGCCCAAAACGTTTCACGGGCCCGGATACCGATACGGTGATGGTGATGACGATAACCCGTATCGATGGTAATGATTTCTTGTACGGTCGCTTTAATGTCACTATAAAAAGATGTTTGCTCAATACTTTTGCGGCAAACATCTTTTGTTATGCCCAACAGAGACCAATTCACCACCGATATCTATGTGAACGGCGACCAGGCTCGCGATGCCCTTGCCAAACTTGAAACGGAGCTGGATAAGCTGCGGAAACAGTACGCAAACCTTAACAACATTGATCCCCCCTCAATAATCAATCACTTAAAACCCAACAGCGTTGATCACGTGGAAGTCATCACGAACCCCTCGGCGCGCTATGGCTCCAAGGCCGACGGCATCATCAATATCGTCACCAACGCCAAGGTGCAGAAAAACGAGTTCTTCAGCTTCGGTGTGAACGCCTCCACCCGTCCCTCAGTTACCCCGTGGATGTCGTATGTCTGGTCCAATGACAAGTTGACCTTCAATGCCTATCATTGATCTCCCTCAATAATCAATCACTTAAAACCTGAAGCAAATCTTTCCATGGAGAACAATTTCTTCAAACCTTCAGTCGGTAACTTCGCTGATAACATGGTGGTTATGGCGGTACTTGACATGAACGGTGAAGAACTACGGGGCGAGCACTACGAGCTGGCAGCCTTTGCGGGCGATGAGTGCCGTGGTAGTGTCAAACTCCTTTATGTCGATGTCATCGATCGTTATGTGGCCTTCCTGATGGTCTTCGGAGAACAGGATGACCTCCTCACCATTGATCTCCCTCAATAATCAATCACTTAAAACCGATGGCGATCTCAGAGAACTTGCCCAGTCCTGTACCTAGTTTTTCCGTTTCACTTTTGATACGTTTAACGGCACTGTTGAAACCGTCGGCATCAACTTCCAGTTTCTTGAAACCGCCTTCGTCGGTGTTTTTTATCTTAAATTCCACTGTTCCTGTTGACATGTCCTGAAAGTTTTATATCTTTGCGGTGATGGAAACGATACTGTTCATATTATTCTGCATTGTCGGCATAGTCCTGATAGTTGTCTTGGTGCCGTATATCATCGCTATTCCTTTTGGAATCGCCAAGGCTGTTTATCTCATTGTTTCGGGGCATGAATACGACCCCGAGATAGTTGAGATGAAAGAGGTCAAGATGCGCGAGCTTGCCGCCAAGAAGGAAGCTCGCAAAAAAAAGCGTAGAGAATTCTGGCTTCCTTCGTCGCTTAGATGAGCTCAGTCTTCACCATTGATCCCCCTCAATAATCAATCACTTAAAACCTAATAGTAAACAAAATACTGAATATCACTATTTTAAAATCAATTTAATTTAGAAAAACTCTATTAATTCAGGAATTTTTGGCAGTTCCTTCTCTTTTTTTTCATCCTGTTTCGTACCAATGTGATGATACGATAAACTCGCTTGCTGATCAGCCACAAGAATAATGCTTATACGACCGAAAGGTAACATCTTCTCCATAACCCTTCGCTTATGAATCAACGCATTACCCAACGTCGTGCAGTATCGTACATACATAGTCGTGTACAACTTCACAAAACCATCCTTCACCAATTCCTTTACAAAACTGTCACGCTGCACCCTCTTCTGCTTGCTCCGGATCGAAAAACTCATCGAAACATATACCCACATCTCACCTGACTTATAGACAAGGATAATATACAACCCTTGAAGTTTGACAATACACATTCACAAGCGACGCCGTGGTCTTCGTTAATACATCACGCTTTAAATCACCATAATAAAGCGATAACATCGCCACCTTAAACTCTTTGTCAACCTCCTTCTTCCCCGACAAATACAACTCCATCACCTTCCGATCCACAAACGGACGATAGGGCTCCATGATGTCGTCTGCCAATGGAAACGAATTAAAGTAATTGCGATGAAAAACACCTAACGTGGGCATCAACCCCGAATCCTAACCAAAGTCTGCTTGGACATGGTTCAAGAAAAGCGTTTTATTCATACCGTCAGGCAGGCATCCAACGCCGCCGTCAGGGCTTTCTCATCCAGATGTTGGCCGATGAAAACCAGTTTCTGCATGCGATCGCCATATTTCTCGTCCCAGTCACGGCGAAGACCTTCATCCTGAGCCATCATCTCACGAAGCTCTCGCTCGGGCATCGTGGCAAACCAAGCACCGGCATTTCTCAACTGCACCTGCTTGCCAGCCTGCTCAAAGATATAGCAAACCTCGTCTTCGTTCTTGAACCAACAGATGCCCTTCACTCGAATCACATTGCGCGGCAACTTGCGGGCCACAAACTCGTCGAACCGCGAAAGGTTGAAAGGTTCTCTCCGGAAATAGACAAAAGTACCGATGCCATATTCCTCCACCTCGCCACCTTCGTGCTCATGATGGTGATGATGGTGATGGCCTTCCTCATGGTCGTGATGCTCATGATGCTCATGGTGATGGTCTTCATCGTGATCATCATCGTCATCATCGTCTTCATGATCTTCGTCGTGACCTTCCACCTTCTGAATCCATGTGGCTGAAGTAGCCACCGCGTCGAAGTCAAACATACGGGTATTCAAAATCTTGTCAAAGTCAATATCGCAGTAGTCACACTCGATGATCTCCGCTTTCGGCTGCAAGGCTCTGATAATCTCTTTGATACGGCCACGCTCATAATCAGACACTTCCGAAGCTTTGTTCAGAAGGATGATGTTGCAAAACTCAATCTGCTGGATGACAAGACTCTCCAAGTCATCTTCCTTCAAAGTCTTTCCCAATAGGTTGTCGCCACAAGCGAACTCGTCCTGAAGACGCAAGGCATCCACCACAGTCACGATACAGTCGAGACGAGCCAAGCCATCCTTGAAGTATTCGTAACCCATACGAGGATAGGTGCAGATGGTCTGGGCAATAGGCTCTGGCTCGCAGATGCCGCTGGCTTCAATGACGATGTAGTCGAAACGTTTCATGGACGTGATCTCACTCAGCTGCTTCACCAAGTCCATCTTCAGCGTGCAGCAAATGCAACCGTTTTGAAGCGCCATCAAACTATCGTCGCCTTGTCCGACAATGCCTCCTTTTTCAATTAGGTCAGCATCGATGTTGACCTCTCCGATGTCGTTGACGATGACGGCAAATTTGATGCCCTTACGGTTGTTGAGAATCTTGTTGACCAAGGTGGTCTTTCCGCTGCCGAGGTATCCCGTGAGCAGCAGCGTAGGTATTTGAGGTACGGCCATAGTATTCGTTTTTTGAAATTGGGGTGCAAAGATAGGAAATAATTAAGAATTTAGAATTAAGAATTAAGAAGTGTTCTTTATTTTTGCAGCATGAAAGAAAAAGAACTTCAGATCTTACAACGTTATTTCCCTGCCGCTGCTGTGCCCATGGTGGCTGAAGCTTATATGCAGTCGCGTTTCCAACTGAGTTTCAAGAGACCAAGGAACTCCAAGCTCGGCGATTTCCGTACTCCGCGTGGCGACAACGGGGTGTGCTGTATCACTCTCAACGGAGACCTCAACCCCTATCAGATGTTGGTCACCTTTGTGCATGAGTACGCACATTACACCGTTTACAAGAATTTCCCCAAACGTCACTTGGAGCCACATGGCGAGGAGTGGAAGCTGACTTTCGCGCGGCTGCTCCTCCCCTACCTGAAACCCGAGATCTTCCCGGAAGACATCATCACCGCGTTGAAACGTCATCTCCTGCACATCAAAGCCAGCTCCACCGCCGACACGTATTTGGCTCAGGTGATGAAACGTTACGACACTCATCCATCAGGCGAAAAAACGCTAACAGTAGAAGAACTTCCCGAGGGAGCTGTCTTCAAACTCGCCAACGGCATGAGTTTCAGGAAAGGCCCTAAACAACGCACCCGCTACCGTTGCGAGTGTTTGGATAACGGAAGAACATATTCAGTGAGTGGTTTGGCGGAAATCAAAACAACGGCTTAAAAATTAAAAAAAGATAAGGGGGTTATTCCTATTCATTCAAGATTTCTGACTATCTTTGCAATTTAAAACGAACAGCAGAAATGTCAAACATACTCGACCAACTCAACGAACCCCAGCGTGAAGCCGTGACCACGGTCAACGGCCCCGTGATGGTCATCGCCGGTGCAGGGTCTGGCAAGACCCGCGCCCTCACCTACCGCATCGCTTACATGATCTCCGAAGGCGTGGATCCCTTCTCCATCATGGCGTTGACATTCACCAACAAAGCCGCCCGCGAGATGAAAGAGCGCATCGTCAAACTCGTCAATGCCAACGATGCGCGCAACGTGTGGATGGGCACTTTCCACTCCATCTTCGCACGCATCCTCCGCATCGAAGCTCCTTATATCGGATTCACCTCCACCTTCACGATCTACGACACCGACGACTCCAAGTCGCTCATCAACCAGATCCTCAAAGAGATGCAGCTCGACACCAAAGTCTATCCCGCAAAAACCGTCCTCTCGCGTATCTCTGCCGCCAAGTCGAGCCTTTACTCCCCACAAGACTATGCCAACGATGCGGAAATACAAGAGACAGACCGAAAATCAAACAAGCCGCTCATCGCGCAAATCTTTCAGGTGTATAACGACCGCCTTCACCGCGCCAACGCCATGGACTTCGACGACATCTTGTATTACACCAATGTGCTGCTCCGCGACAACCCGAACATTCTCTATAAATACCAAAACCACTTCAAATACATCCTTGTCGATGAATACCAAGACACCAACTTCGCGCAATACCTGATTGTTAGGCGTCTGGCTGCCCTCTTCGAGAACCTATGCGTGGTGGGCGACGACGCCCAGTCCATCTACGGCTTCCGTGGCGCCAACATCCAGAACATCCTGAACTTCAAAAACGACTATCCAGACTATAAACTGATCCGGCTGGAGCAGAACTACCGCTCTACCAAAACCATCGTCGAGGCATCAAACAACATCATCGCCCATAACAAAGACCAAATCAAAAAACGCGTGTGGAGCGACAACGAGCAAGGCGAGCTGATCAGCCTGCTCCACGCCTCCACTGACTCCGAAGAAGGCACCATGGTGGCAAACTCCATCTTCCAATACAAAATGTCGAGACAACTCAACAACAAGGACTTCGCCATCCTCTACCGCACCAACGCCCAAAGCCGTTCCATGGAAGCCGCCCTGCGCAAGCAGAACATCCCCTACAAGATCTACGGAGGCCTTTCCTTCTACGACCGCAAGGAGATAAAGGACCTGCTGGCATACTTCCGCGTCACCATCAACCCCGAAGACGAACAGTCGCTGCTCCGTATCATTAACTACCCCGCCCGAGGCATCGGCGAGAAGACAATAGAACGGCTGATGGTCTTCGCCAACGAGCAGAAAACCTCCATCTGGCAATGCATCGCCAACGACCAGTTCCCACAAGACTTCAACATGGGGACAGTCAACAAAGTACGCGACTTCGTAGTGCTCATCAAGAGTTTTCAAAGCCTGCAAGGCAAGATGAATGCTTTTGAGCTGGCCAAACACATCACCAACAGCATTGGCATCATCAAAATCCTCAAGGAAGAAGACACGCCAGAGAGCATCAGTCGTGTGGAAAACATCGAGGAGTTGCTCAACGCCATCATGGAGTTCTCTGACCAGCAAGTCGATGAGACCACCGGAGAAGCCGCGCAAGTTGACCTGGTGCGTTTTATGGAGGACGTGGCGTTGCTCACCGACAACGAGATGAAAAAAGATGATGCCTCTGAAGACTGCGTGAGCATGATGACCATCCATTCCGCCAAGGGATTGGAGTTCCCCTACGTGTATGTCGTCGGCTTGGAAGAGAACCTCTTCCCTGGCATCCTGAGTCTCAGCACACGAGAAGAGCTGGAAGAAGAACGCCGACTGTTCTATGTGGCCGTCACCCGCGCCATGACCAAACTCACCCTCAGTTGCGCCGAGAGCCGATACCGTTACGGGAACCTCACCCTCAGCGAGCCATCTCGGTTCATCGAGGAAATCGACGAAAGACTCATCGACAAGCCGAAAAAAGCCACCTTCCATGGATCCTCCTCGTTCGACGAGGAACGCCGCAACTGGGGCCGTCGGCCTTCGGGCTTCGGATCCAGCGGAACCACCTTTAGCGGTTCATCACGAAGTGGCTCCACCATTACGAACCCCGAAAAACATGGCTTCAAAAAAGTTAGCGCAGCAAACCCTCTCAGTACCACACAACAATCTACCATCAACACCCCAGGACAACCTTTCGAGCCCTCCAATCCCGACCTTTTGCAAGAAGGCATGCGCGTCATGCACCAAAAATTCGGCGCAGGCACCATCCTCTCCGTGGACGGCGCTGGAGCCAATAAAAAAGCCACTGTGCATTTTGACGCTTCCGGAACCAAACAACTGATGCTGAAATTTGCTAAATTGAAAATTATTTGATTTTACTTGTTTATTTAAAAAAAGCATCGTATTTTTGAAGCCGATTTTCAAAAAGTCTGAAATTAATAAAAAATCATCAAATATGAAAAGAATTACCATTACTCTTTTATTCACCTTGCTCACCACAACGATTCTGATGGCGCAGCCTATTATCCCTAATACCCACGGACTTCAAACCCATCAACCAGCCTGGAACCAAGACATTGCCCAAACCCAGGAGTATTCACTCAACAATGGTTTCGCATGGTGGTCTTCCTATATCGATTTGTCGGACAACGGCCTTTCCAAGCTGGAAAATGCGCTGAATCTAGACGCATCGATGATCAAAAACGCAACTTCATTCGTCTCACTTGACAATGACAACGTTTGGACGGGTACGCTTCAGGAATTGAGCAACAGCCAAATGTACCTCCTGTTAATCAGCAGCGAATCGACCACCTTCCAACTTGAAGGCAATCCGGTTTCACCTGAGAATGTCGCCATCGAAATCTCCAACGGCTGGAACTGGATTGGCTATCCCGTTTCCGAAGCCACCGACCTTTCAGTAGCTCTGGCCAATTATAATGCACAGCACAACGACTTGATCAAGTCGCAAAAGTTTTTCTCGACCTACTCCGCCTCTGACCATCAATGGACTGGCACCTTGAACCAGTTGACCCCCGGTGAGGGTTACATCCTGCTTTCCAACGGAGAAGAAAGCACGTTCCATTATGCCACTGGATCCAAAAGCGCTGTCGTGGAAGACACTCCCACCACGTTCTGGAATGCCAACTACAAGGACTTTGCTTTGAACATGAACCTCATCGCCACCATTCAACTGAACGGTGAAGTTTTGAGAGGCGAGGATTTTGAACTTGGTGCTTTTTATGGTGACGAATGCAGAGGCACCACCCCAATTCAGTATGTAAAGAGCACTGATAGCTACACGGCATTCCTGACCATCGCCGGCAACGGCGGCGAAAACATCGAGTTCCGTCTTCTCGACCGCACCACTGGAGCCGTCTATTCTGAAGAGCACAACATGCGCATCGTCTATAACGACAACACCGTGGTGGGTTCCTTAGACTCCCCGTGCGCCCTCTCCTTCAAAAACACCCTTAGTCAGGAAGAAGCGCTGGCCGGCATGATTACAATGTATCCCAACCCCTTACAGCATAATGATAACCTCCGCCTTGCTTTGCCAGAACAACTCAGCAACAACACATCCCTGACAATCCAAGTGGTCGATATGCTGGGACAAGTGGTGAAAGAAACAACGATGACGGACAACACCTGCTCACTCAACTGCGACATGACCCCTGGACTCTATCTGGTGAAAGTCTTCTCCAACGATGCCTTAATCCTTAACAACAAACTGATAGTGAAGTAAGCGAAATAATGGATAAACAAGGATTATTGTACAACACGGAACGCGACTCTATCATTATCTCAGAATACGGACGTAACATGCAGGAGATGATACGTCATCTGCTGCAAATCGAAGACCGCGACAAACGCACCGAGGCAGCCCGATTCATCGTGTCTGTGATGGCTCAAATGAACCCGCAAGTAAAAGAATCAGGAGATTACATCCATAAACTTTGGGATCACCTCTTTATCATATCCAACTATCAACTGGACGTGGACAGTCCTTTCGAGCCGCCACAACCTCTCAACGAGAGCTCCAAACCCCATCATATTGATTATCAGAACAACAAGATTCAATACGGGCATTATGGAAACTACATGGTGAAGATGATTGAACTGGCCGCGGAAGTGGAGGACCAAGAAACCCGGGAAGCGTTAACCTACTCCATTGCCAACCAGATGAAACGCAACTATCTGGAATGGAACGGCAACGTTGTCAACGACCAGCAGATTTTCGAGGACCTTAGGGTGATCTCGAATGGAAAACTGGTTCTTTCTGAAGAGACCAAACTCTCCGGCACCAACGAGATCCTGTCGAAGCCTGTGCTGGCACAAAAAAGCGCCATGGCTACAAGCAAGAAAAAGAAAAAGAAACAGTCGAATCTCAAGGCCGACATGAACAACCCCAACAACCCGAACTACAAAAAAAGGAAACAACTGCTTTAAGCCATGGGATCATTCCGGATTGAAGGTGGCCGCAAACTCAAAGGAGAGATTGTGCCCCAAGGCGCCAAGAACGAGGCCATGCAGATTCTATGCGCCACCCTGCTGACCGAAGAGGAAGTCACCATAGAAAACCTTCCTAACATTCTGGATATCAACAACCTCATCGATTTACTAAGAGGCATGGGGGTGAAAGTCATCCGAAACACGCCTGACAAAGCGACGCTTCAGGCCAAGACGATTGACTTTGATTATTTTCAGACTCCGGAATTCATTCAAAAAGCCTCCAGACTACGAGGCAGTGTCATGATGCTCGGCCCGCTGTTAGCACGCTTCGGCACCGCCTACATGCCCAAACCCGGTGGTGACAAAATCGGGCGAAGGAGACTGGACACTCATGTGATTGGCCTACAGAAACTCGGTGCCATCTTCAGCAACGACGGACCCATACAGAAAGCGAATGCCCCTCAAGGGCTTCACGGTTGTTATATGCTGCTTGATGAAGCCTCAGTCACCGGAACCGCCAACATCGTCATGGCTGCTGTGATGGCCGAGGGCGAGACCACCATCTTCAATGCCGCCTGCGAACCCTATCTCGTCCAACTGTGCGAGATGCTGAACCGTATGGGTGCCCACATCGAAGGAGTGGGATCCAACCTCCTTAAAATACAAGGTGTGAGCAAATTGAGCGGAACACGTCACCGCTTGCTCGCTGATATGATCGAAGTAGGGTCATTTATCGGCATGGCTGCCATGACAGGGTCTGAACTCACCATCAAGGATGCTGGCATCAAACAACTCGGCATCATTCCCGAGATGTTCCGCCGTGTCGGTGTCAAGATGGAATACCACAACGATGACATCTTGATCCCTGCCCAGGACCATTACGAGGTGGAGACCTTCATGGATGGTTCCATCCTCACCATTGCTGACGCGCCCTGGCCCGGGTTTACTCCCGACTTGATCAGCATCATCCTTGTCGTGGCCACACAAGCCAAAGGCACCGTCCTCATCCACCAAAAGATGTTTGAGAGCCGTCTCTTCTTCGTTGACAAACTCATTGACATGGGAGCTCAAATCATCCTCTGCGACCCGCACCGTGCCAACGTCATCGGACTCGACCATCATCATGCCCTGCGTGGCATCCGCATGAGCTCACCCGACATCCGCGCCGGCGTGGCCCTTCTCATCGCAGCTATGTCAGCCAACGGCGTGAGCATCATCGACAACATCGACCAGATTGACCGAGGTTACCAATATATCGACTTGCGACTCAACAGCCTCGGTGCCCATATCGAGCGCATCTGACACCCCTCCTACCCACTGCCATTTTGTCAACATCATCTTATTGGCAAACAGTTTGATGATGTCACCTCATCATTAAATTTTAAAAATATTATGGAAGAAAAGAAAGACATTGAGATTCAGGAAGATGAACCAGTGAATCAACCCCAACAAGAGACAAAAAACGAAAACACCAACGACGAACATGTAAAACCGTCAGAGGAAGAAAACGCTGGCAAGCGTCATAAAGGCAGACGCGCGCAAGCAAAGGCCTTGGAAGAAGCCAAGGAAAAATACGCAGAACTGAACAACACTTACCTCCGTCTCTACTCAGAATTCGACAATTATCGCAAACGCACCGCCAAAGAAAAGCTCGAGATGTCGGCCACTGCCTCGTCAGCAGTCATCAAAGACCTGCTCCCGGTGCTTGACGACTTCGAGCGCGCTCTTCAGAACATGGAGAAAAACGGCAACGAAGCCGACCTCCAAGGCGTGACGTTGATTTATAACAAACTGAAATCCACACTCCAAAAGAAAGGCTTGGAAGAAATCGTTGCCATTGACAGCGACTTCAACACAGACGAACACGAAGCCCTGACCATGATTCCCGCTCCCGACGAGTCAAAGAAGGGTAAAGTGATCGATGTGATTCAAAAAGGCTACAAACTCAACGGAACCGTGATTCGTTTCGCTCGAGTGGTGGTGGGAAATTGAAAGGTGAAAGGTGAATGATATGGCAGACAAAAGAGATTATTACGAGGTATTGGGTGTCAACAAAAATGCCACTCCGGAGGAACTGAAGAAGGCCTACCGGAAATTGGCGTTGCAATACCATCCTGACCGCAACCCCGGCAACAAAGAGGCCGAGGAAAAGTTTAAAGAGGCAGCTGAGGCATACGAGGTGTTGAGCAACCCTGACAAACGTGCCCGCTATGACCAGTTCGGCTTTGCTGGCATGAGTGGCAGTGGCGGATACAGTGGCCAAGGCATGTCAATGGATGACATCTTTAGCCAATTCGGTGACCTTTTCGCCGATTTTGGCTTAGGCAGTTTCTTCAGCGGCGGATTCGGAGGTGGATCGCGTTCCGGAGGCGGCACACGTCAACGGGGCTCGAACATCCGTGTCAAAGTCAAACTCAACCTTCAAGAGATTGAAAAAGGAGTCAAGAAAAAAATCAAAGTCAACAAATACGTGCCATGCGAACACTGCCATGGTTCCGGATCTGAGAACGGTGAGACGGAGTCCTGCCCCACCTGCAAAGGTCGTGGACAAGTGTACCGCACGGTCAACTCGCTATTCGGACAGATGCAGACCGCCACGACATGTCCTGCCTGCGGAGGCACCGGCAAGGTGATTAAGAACAAATGCACCCATTGCCATGGCGAAGGAATCGTCAAAGGCGAGGAAATCATCGAGATCGACATCCCAGCCGGCGTGGGTGAAGGCATGCAACTCACCCTGCGCGGCAAAGGCGGAGCCGGACCACACAACGGCATCAACGGCGACCTGCTGGTACTGATCGAAGAAGAACAGGATCCGAACTTCGAGCGCGACGGAAGCAACCTCATCTACAACCTCTTCATCTCCGTAACAGACGCCATCTTAGGCACTGACGCGGAGGTGCCTACCGTCAGCGGCAAAGTCAGAATCAAGATCACCCCTGGTACACAAAGCGGCAAAGTGCTGCGCCTCAGAGGGAAAGGCCTCCCCAACTTGAATAGCTACGGAACAGGTGACCTACTGGTCAACGTCAACGTGTGGATCCCGACTAAAGTCTCCAAAGAAGAAGAGAAAATCTTGCAAAACCTTAGCCAGTCCAGCAACTTCAAACCCAACCCCACTGACGACGACCGGTCGTTCTTCAAACGAGTACGCGACTATTTCAGCTAAGCCCACGTCCCGACTATGAAAATCGAAGTCAACCATGTATCGAAACGCTACGCCGACCATCTTGCGCTAAACGACATCAGCCTCAACGTACCTGAACAAAGCATCTACGGACTGCTGGGACCCAACGGCGCGGGCAAGACCACCCTTATCCGCATCCTCAACCAAATCACCGGTCCCGACAGTGGACAAGTGCTGATTGACGGCATACCCCTCTGCCCCAAACACATCGAACGCATAGGATACCTTCCTGAAGAACGCGGCCTGTACAAAAAGATGAAAGTGGGCGAACAAGCTGTATATTTAGCCCAACTTAAAGGAGTCTCAAAAACAGAAGCCGAAAAACGGCTGAGACAATGGTTCGAGCGATTCCAAATCAACGAATGGTGGAACAAAACCGTGGAAGAGCTATCCAAAGGCATGCAACAGAAAATCCAGTTCATCACCACCGTGGTTCATGAACCCGACATCCTCATCTTCGACGAGCCCTTCTCTGGCTTCGACCCCATCAACGCCAACCTGTTGAAGGAATCCATTCTCGAGCTGCGCAACAAAGGCGCCACCATCCTTCTTTCGACACACAACATGAGTTCGGTGGAGGAATTGTGCGACAGCATCTCATTAATTAATAAAGGTGAAAAAATACTGGAAGGAAAAGTCGCCGACATCCGGAGACAACACCACACCTCCACCCATGAGATCACTGTCCTTGCCGACGACACCAGCCGTATCATGGCTCTCACCGATGACTTCAACCTGAAAATCGAAGAAGACGAAATCCAAGGCGGTCTCAAAATCACCTTAGTCGATGATTCCCCAAAGGAATTGCTCATGAAAATCATGGAGATGGGCACTTTGTTATCCTACCAGGAGGTGCTTCCTTCGATGAATGACATCTTTATTCAAGAAGTTCAATCCAAAAACGCAAAGTCATGAACAAGATCGGCCTTATCATCAAAAGGGAATATCTCACCCGTGTCAAGAAGCGCAGTTTCATCATCATGACATTTTTAGGTCCCTTGCTCATGGCGGCCATTTACATCATACCTATCCTACTGGCCCTCCATGGAGGCGATGAGAAAAAAACCATCGCCGTGGTGGACCAGAGCCACTGGTATGAGCGACAATTCACCAACACGGAAACCGAAACTTTCATACGCCTTGACGATATCAGCATCGACTCCACCAAAAAACTGGTGCAAGACGGATTATTCGATATTGCCCTCTATATCCCTGAGACCCAGCTCAACATCCCCTCAAGTGCAGTGGTTTACAGCATGAAGCAAGTGCCTATGAATGTGGAGAGCCACATCAAGGATGTGATGAAAAATGAGATTCAGGTGCAAAAACTACTAGCCTCAGGCGTGGATCCCGACATTCTGGAGAAAATCAAAACCGATGTCAGCCTCACGGTCATACGAATGGACGAGGAAGGTGGCGAAAAAGAGACCTTCTCCGAGATACAATTCATCATCGGAATGATCCTTTCCATCCTCATATACGTATTTATCATGATGTTTGGCGGCCAGGTGATGCAAGGCGTGTCCGAAGAAAAAAGCAGCCGCATCATCGAGGTTATTGTCAGCAGCGTGAAACCTTTCCAGCTGATGATGGGAAAGATTATCGGAGTCTCATTAGTAGCCTTGACCCAGTTTTTGATGTGGATCCTGCTAACCGGAGCCATCTACCTCGGCTTCTCCGCCGCATTGGGAATCAGCAACCCCGAAGCCATCAGCGCCGGCACCGTCATGACCCAAGAGATCAACAGCAATAACATCATGGACAACGAGTCCGTCCAAAACATCTTGAACATCGTGAAATCCATCGACTTCGGAGCCATCATCCTCGGTTTCATGATTTTCTTCCTTTTAGGCTACCTTCTATATGCCACCTTGTTTGCTGCTATTGGCGCCATTGTGGAGGACAACACCGACTCACAGCAATTCACGCTACCGGTTACGGTGCCGCTCATCATCTCCATGTTATCGGCCATTTATGTCGTCAACAACCCAGACGGTCCCCTGGCACTTTGGTTGTCGATGATACCATTCACCTCTCCCGTGGTGATGATGGTCCGCATCCCCTTTGGTGTACCCATCTGGCAAGTTATCGTTTCAGCCCTGTTATTATTGGCCACTTTTGTAGCTATGACATGGGTTGCAGCGAAGATTTACAGAACCGGAATCCTCATGTACGGGAAGAAACTTACGTACAAGGAAATTTTCAAATGGTTAAAATATTAAAAACAATTTGTGTAATCGAACAAAAAAAAGTAATTTTGCAGGCTCTAATCTATGCAAAAGAGAAAAAAGTAATATCTAAAATATTAAAAGTCAAATAATTAAAACAAATTTACAATGCAAAACAAAGGAGCAATCAAGGCGTTAGCCATCGTATTCGGGCTTATCTTCTTGTACCAGCTTTCCTTCACACTTGTGACCAAGTCGGTAGAGAAGAAAGCTGCCAAGTACGCCCAGGGCGACGAGGCCAAGGAAAACTACTATTTGGACTCCGTCAGCAACGTCAATGTGTACAATCTGTTAGTGAAGAAGTACACTTATCGTGATGCGAAAGAAAGAGAAATCAACTTAGGTTTGGACTTAAAGGGCGGTATGAACGTCACCCTGGAAGTCTCGGTTAAGGACATCGTCAAGGCACTGGCTGGAGCCAACGCCAACGATCCTACTTTTATGAAAGCCATGGAATTGGCTACGGAACGTCAGGAAAAGAGCGAAGGCGACTTCGTCACCCTGTTTGGCCAGGCTTTCGAAGAAGTTGATCCTAATGCTAAACTCGCCTCGATTTTCCTGTTTGAGTTCAAAGACAAAGGCATCACTGTCAACTCCACCAACAACGAGGTGTTGAAAGTGTTGAAGGAAGAAAGCGATGGCGCCATCGACCGTTCCTATCAGATCTTGAGAACCCGTATCGACCGTTTTGGTGTGGCACAGCCCAACATCCAGAAGCTGGAAGGCAGCGGACGTATCTTGGTGGAGCTTCCTGGTATCAAGGATCCGCAACGTGTCCGTAAACTCCTCCAAGGAACTGCTCAGCTCGAGTTCTGGGAGACCTACAACTTCAGTGAGGTTTACCAGTATTTTGACCAAGCCAACACCAAACTGGCTGAGAAGAATCAAGCCACGACCGAACTGGCTGAAAACGAAACTGCCGTTGAAGAGAGCGAAACCACTCCTGAAGCCGAGACCGAAGCTGTTGCTGAAGCAGTTGCCGAAGCCGACACCACCAAGGCTGAAGACGGTCTGCTGAACGATTTGGCTGAAGACAGCAACAAGGAAGAACTCAACGAAGAAGAGGCCTTAGCTAATTACAGAGCCAAGAACCCTCTGTACGCCCTGTTGCAGCCCAGCTACTCACAGAATGGCCCTGCCCAGACTGCCCGCGTTGGTATGGCCCAGGTGAAAGACACCGCCAACATCAACCGCATGCTGGCTGAGACCGCCAACCTCTTCCCGCGCAACATGAAACTCGCTTGGACCGTGAAGCCTGAAAGCTACGGCGGCGAGGCTGAGTTCCTGGAACTCGTTGCCTTGAAGATGTCACGCGACAACAAGTGCGCCCTCGGCGGCGAAGTCATCACCGACGCCCGTCAAGACTACGGTCAAAGAAACGAAGTGGAAGTGGACATTCAGATGAATGCAGAAGGCGCCAAGGCTTGGAAACGTCTCACCGGTGAGAACGTGGGCAAGCAAATCGCCATCGTCCTCGACAACTACGTTTACAGCTATCCTGTGGTCAACGGAGAAATCGGCGGTGGCCGTTCTCAAATCTCTGGTGGCGGCATGACCATCGAAGAAGCACAAGACTTGGCCAACATCCTGAAAGCTGGTAAGCTCCCCGCCCCTGCCCGTATTCTTGAAGAGCAGGTCGTTGGTCCTTCACTCGGTAAGGAATCCGTCCAGAAAGGTATGTGGTCCATGGTGTTCGCCTTCATCCTGGTGCTGGTTTACATGATCTTCTTCTACAAGAAAGCAGGTCTCGTTGCCGATATCGCTTTGATCGTCAACGTATTCTTCCTGTTTGGTGTGCTGGCTTGCCTCGGCTCCGTGCTGACCTTGCCTGGTATCGCTGGTATTGTGTTAACCTTAGGTATGGCTGTGGACTCCAACGTGATTATCTTCGAGCGTATCAAGGAAGAGCTCCGCGACGGCAAAGCCCTCCGCGCTGCCATTGACGCTGGTTACAAGAACGCTTACTCCGCCATCATCGACGGTAACGTCACCACCTTAATCACAGGTATCGTGCTGATCATCCTCGGTACTGGCCCTGTCCACAGCTTCGCTGTCACCCTCTGCATCGGTATCCTCACCTCCTTATTCACCTCTATCTTCATCAGCCGTCTCATCTTCTCGAGAATGCTCGACAAGAACAAGGAGATCTCCTTCACCACCAAACTCACCGAGAACTTCCTGAAGAACACTCACTTCGACTTCATCGCTTTCCGCAAGACCGCTTACATCATCGCCCTCGTGATGATCGTCATCAGCGTCGGTTCTTTGGCTATCAAGGGTCTGAACCTGGGTATCGATTTCAAGGGTGGTCGTAACTACATCGTGCGTTTCGACCAAGATGTGAAAGTTGACCAAGTACGTGAAGCTTTGTCGAATGTCAATGTCGCCGGCTGGGAGACTCCCGAAGTGAAGACCTACGGTCCTAACGGTCAGGTGAAGATCACCACCAAGTACAAGATCGATGACAACAACCCGGATGTCGATACCGAAATCCAAGGTATCCTTTATGGTGGTTTGAAAGGCCTCTACAGCCAGAACCTCACAGCAGATCAATTCTCTTCGGAAGACGAGACCATCGGTGTGCTGAGTACACAGAAGGTGGGTGCCACCATTGCCAGCGACGTGACCCGTAAGTCCATCTGGGCTATTATCGTCTCACTCGTCCTGATGTTCGCTTACATCGCCATTCGTTTCCGTAAATGGCAATATGGTCTCTCCGCTCTCGCAGCGTTGACACACGATACGATTATCATGCTCGGTATGTACTCGTTGTTCTTCAACATCCTTCCTTTCACCATGGAAGTTGACCAGGCCTTCATCGCCGCTGTGTTGACCATCATCGGTTATTCCATCAACGCTACCGTGGTTATCTTCGACCGTGTGCGTGAGAACACCACCAATCACCCGAAGGCTACCTGGAGAGATAACATCAACAACGCTGTCAACAGCACGTTGACCCGTTCGTTCAACACCTCAGGCTCCACCTTCGTCGTGTTGCTCGCCATCTTCTTCTTCGGCGGCGACACCATCCGTGGTTTCATCTTCGCTTTGCTCGTTGGTATCCTCGCTGGTACCTTCTCCTCTGTGTTCCTGTCCTCACCGATTGCTTACAACCTGATCAAAGGTGACAAGCAAGACCAAAAAATCGCTGAAGCATCAGAGAACAGCAAGAAGAAATAACTTTTCTTAACATAAGAACAATGAAAGAATCCCGTTGTAATTGCGGGATTCTTTTTTTTTCGTATATTTGCGGAACTATTTTGAATATTACATGACCATGAAAAGATATATTCTCATCCTGCTTTCAATCCTCTGTCTCTGCTTAGACACTGACCTGTATGCCCAACGCAGAAATCCCGCAAAAAACGCCGACCTTGCCTTTGGCAGAAAGCAATATATGGAAGCTGTTGACCGTTACAAAAAAGCCTATAAGAAAAGCAAACGCAACAAGAGCGAGCGTGCCCGTATCAGCTTCCAAATGGGTGAGTGTTACCGTCTTGTCGGATTATACAAACGAGCTGAACCCTATTACAAAAGGGTTATCAAGACCGATTTCACGAACACTCATCCCGAAGTCTATCTCTATCTGGCAGAAACGTATAAAAGCAACGAGAAATTCAAGGATGCCCTCGAATGCTATGAGACTTACACCAAAATGGTTCCTGATGACCCACGAGGCCCTCTAGGCATTGAGACCACTAACTTGATTCAAACCTGGATTGAGAACCCATCCAAATACGAGATCACGGAGATGAAAAAAATCAACTCCAAAAACTCGGACTACGGCGCCACCTGGACCAGTAACAATTACAACGAAATCATCTTCACCTCTTCCCGTGCTGGAGCCACCGGAGGCGAAAAAGAAGGCATCACTGGGCAGGAGTTTAGCGACTTCTGGACCGCCAAACAAGACCGTAAAGGTGAATGGAGCTCTCCTGTGCTTGCCGACAAGGGTGAGAATATCAACAGCAACGACAGCGATGGCAGCCCTTTCATGAACAGCTCATACAACAAGCTCTATTTCACCCGTTGCGAAGCTGGAGAACACCGCAAGAACGGATGCAAAATCATGGTAGCATCCAAATCAGGCGGGTCATTCTCCTCACCAAGACCAGTGGAGATCGTCACCGTGGACACCCTTGACATCGTAGGACACCCCACCGTCTCTGGCGATGAACTGATTCTTTATTTCTCCGCTGAACGAGATGGCGGCTTTGGAGGCAAAGACATCTGGGTATCCACCCGGAAAAGCACCAACGAACCCTTCGGACGACCTTTCAACCTCGGTGAGAACATCAACACAGCAGGCGACGAGGTGTTCCCCTTCCTGCGTAACGACACCACCTTGTATTTCTCCTCCAATGGCCATGGCGGCATGGGCGGACTCGACATCTTTGTCAGCACCATCGACACCGCCGGCAATTGGGGCCAGGCCGTCAACCTTAAATACCCCATGAATTCCACCAGCGATGACTTCGCCATCTGCTTCCACCCCACCCAAGAGAAAGGCTTCATGTCGTCAAACCGCGGCAACAACCGAGGTGATGACAACATCTACTATTTTGAGGAACCTCAAATCAAATTCACCTTCTCTGGTACTGTCAAAGACGAGAACACCATGCAGTTTGTCTCGAACGCCACTGTGCGCTTCGTGGGTTCTGATGGCTCTGTGATGAGTACCCGTACCAACGACAAAGGCTATTTCAACTTCAGCGAGTCACAAGTCAACAAAAATACTACCTACGAGATCACCATCGACAAAGAGAACTATTTCACCCTCAATGCCACCGAGACCACCGTGGGGCTAGAGTTCAGCAAAGACTTCGAGAAAGAATACGAACTCAAACCCATCCCGGAAGAGCCCATCATGCTGCCTGACATCCTTTATGACTTGGGCAAATGGGATCTTAAACCACAGTTTGAGGACTCACTGCAAGGCTTAATCGAGACCCTGCAAATTAACCCGACCATCACCATCGAGTTAGCTTCACACACCGATGCCCGTGACACCGACGAGCACAATGACATCCTGTCGCAAAAACGCGCCCAAAGTGTCGTTGACTATCTCATCATCCGTGGCATCGACCCGCTGCGTTTGACCGCCAAAGGATATGGCGAGCGTGTGCCACGTACCATCCAGAAAGACATGACCGTGAAAGGCTATGACTTCAAGGCAGGCACTCAACTCACCGAGGACTTCATCAACAAGTTACCCAACAATGAGGTAAGAGAAGCCGCTCATCAGATGAACCGCCGCACCGAGTTTAGGATTCTCTCGAAAGACTTCGTACCTCGCACTGAGATTGGAGTCAACGATAGCGTCAATATCGCCATCAATCCTACCGAGGTCAACTGGCTGACTTTCGCCACCGACCAACGTGGATACTTCACCTTCGATGCCCATGTGGACGGCTATAAGGAGTTATTCACGTACAGTCAAAACGCAGACTTCAGCATGTCAGAAAAGACAGCGCTCAAGCTCTTGAGCGAAGGACGCATCAACCGCGAGAGCTTTGTAGGCGACACCGAGAACGTACTTGGAACAGGTTCGGTAGCCAACAATGCCATCGTGGTCATCAAAGAGATTCGTATCGCCAACAAGACCCTCAGAGACGTGCAAGTGAAAGTCGTCAAGAAGATGGTTGAAAACTGGGTCATTGGACAAAAGACCTTGAAAGAGGCAGGCAACTTTGAATTCGACACCAAAGAAAGAAAACTCATTTTTAAATAATGGATAACCAACGTTATAGCCAACGCGGCGTCTCCGCCGAAAAGGAAGACATCCACAATGCCATCAAGAACCTCGACAAGGGGCTCTATCCCAATGCTTTCTGCAAAATCATCCCCGACATCCTTGGCGGTGATTCCGAATACTGCAACATCATGCATGCTGACGGTGCGGGAACCAAGTCATCGCTCGCCTACCTCTATTGGAAAGAAACGGGCGACATGAGTGTGTGGGAAGGCGTGGCACAAGACGCCGTGGTGATGAACACCGACGACCTCATCTGCGTAGGCGCGACCGACAACATGCTGCTCTCCTCCACCATCGGGCGCAACAAGAGCTTGATTCCCGGAGAGGTGATTTCCGCTTTGATCAACGGAACGGAGCATTTTTTGGAGAAACTGCGCAAGCTCGGCATCGGCATCTACCT
>JAEEII010000142.1 GCA_016281295.1 Bacteroidales bacterium | reverse complement strand
TAGGTGGCACAGAGGCTGAGCATCACCTCCGACTGTGAGATGTCGGTCTCGGTAAGCGACCACAGGAAAGGCCGTTGGCCGTCGCCGGTGCTGGTGATGGCGAAACGGCGGATGAGCGACTCGCTGGTGGCGGTGGGCAGAATGAGCGGCTTGTTGGTCCGTTGGCAATAGGGAGCAAAGCGGTTGGCGCGGTCGTTGTCGAAGGGCCCGATGATGGCCATCACATCGTCGCGTGAGGCCAATTCCTCGCCTAAAGTGGCCATGTCCTCGGTGTCTTCATCATACCATTCCAGTTTCAAGTCAATGCAAAGCGTGTCGTGCAGTTGCGCGTTGTGTAGGCTTTGCAACATCCAGTCGGCTGTACGTTCCAGACGGGCCTTCATGATGGGGTCGGAGGTCGGTGCCACCACCGCCACCGTCTTCTCCACCCATCTACGACTGTCCTGGTAGATGTACTCATCATCCTTATGACATCCCGTCAAGCAAAGGATGAAGAAGAAAAAAGCAACCCAATTATATTTCTTATTTTCCAACTCTAAATTCTAAATTCTAAATTCTAAATTCTCCTTTTTTCTTTCTCTACCGCCACCTGCCATAAACTATCTATATCAATGAGATTCAAATCGTTAGGTACAAAAAAGTTGCCGACGATGACCCCCGTGGCTCCGTCGGCCAGGCCGAGGGTTTGGTGCTTGGGCATCGTGCCCTCAAGCCACATCCCGACATAGTCTTCCATCACCTTATCGACATGTTTCACGATGGAGAAGGGGCAAAACAAGTTGTCGGCATTCATGTCGCCGTCGATGCCTATGTATTGGTTCATGGCAAACAGAAGTGTTCCTCGGATGGCACGTATCAGGCTGTGCATGGCACCGCCGCAAACGGGTATCAGCGTAATGCTTTCATCAACATCGCCAGGGCAGGTGCTTTCCTCTCTGATGATCCGGATGGCGGCCGTGTCGCTCAGCGTGAATCCACCGGCGGGTTCCTGACTCAAGTAACGGATGTGCAGTGCCAAGGGTTCAAGGCACTGAGTGTCGTTGAAGCCCGCAACAAATCCCTCACCCGCCTCGCGTACCGACTGCGTATGAGGGTTGGCCAACACCAATGATACCAATTCTTTGTCGGTGTAGTCTAAAGCCGTGTAATGCACCATGCAACCACCCATGTACATCGCACCATAATAGTTGATGTAAAGCGTGGAGCCTTTATTTTCGAGCGGTGTGGAGGTTTCCATATAGAGCAGGTCGGCGCGAGGGTTGGATTCCAAGCGGTGGCTGTTGGCACGGATGTAAGTGTCGTAGCCTACGCCCGGCGTGATGAGCAGTCGGCGCACCGTGTCAGAGGCTTGTTCCATCTCGCTGATGATGGTCTCCAAGTAAGCAAGTCCTTCCTCTTCGCTCTCAGGCGAGAACTGTAAGGTGCGCAGCCCATGTTGTTGGGCGGCCTTTTCCACGCCGGAATAAATCATGTCGCAGTAGGAGCGGTCGCCTAACGAATTGGGACCATAGATGACAATGACCAACGGTTTGCCGCTGGGTTGTTCTTCGTCGGGATTCGGCAGGATGATGGGATCCTTGGTGCAGCTCACCATCATCGCTGCCATCAGCAATAATATGAAACCACGTTGTACTACCATTTTTATTAAAAAACTAGCAAAGATAGGTGATGCGGGCGGTTTGGAGAGGGAGTTTTTTCGTCTTGTTGCGCAGAAAACCCTGCTTTGCGCAGTAATACGGTTTTTAACCATGCATTATCGAAAATGGTGCTATCCTAATACTTATAACATGTATCTTTGCAGCCATGAAAACAAATGAGCAAGAACAAACGATTATTGAAGAAGCGGTCAGTATCGAGGATCAATACATCGTGAATCATGTGGACAGTGGTTTGCCTCGTTGGCTTATCGAGGCGGCGTTTGTGTGCTATCTTTTGCAAGCCGTTCTAAACTGGTCACCCCTTTTGCACTGGTTCAACGATGCCCAACTCTCTTGGGTGTGCGCAATTATTCAGACTTTTGGTCCTGTCGTGATGTATATGGGTCTGATGCGAGGTATGAAGCCACTGTATCGTCCATTCACGGTGTGGTGGTGGGTTGTCATTGCGTTGAATCTTGCAGGGTTTGTGACGGAACTGATTCCTGCCATTATGTATTCCGTTGGCTTGCCTGTGGCTGTCTCACTCATGTTGGTTTATTTGCCTTTGGGTAGCCTCATACTCTTTAACTATCGCGGAAAGTTGCGTCAGGTGGGTCTATGGATGGTGCTTTATATCTTGATTTCTAATATTATACCCGTAGTTTCTTTTCTGCTTGTCGGTCCCGATTCGGGCTTGGCCAACCTGCCAATGGAGATTCCCACCATTGCTGTCATCGTTGTTTATGCATGGGTGCAACGGCGGGTGCTTATTGGGAAATGACGCTTGCCATGCCTTGTCGGTATTGCAAAGGTGTGATGCCAAGGCGTCGTTTCATTTCCATTTGAAAGGTTCTGCGACTTCCGAAGCCGGCCTCTTTCCCAACGGCTTCGATGGTCCAATTGGGATTCTCCCGCAACAAACTGCACGCCAAAAGGAAACGCTTCTCGTTCAGATAGTCGCCCAAACTACTGTATTTTTCGTTGTTTTTGAAAAGCGTGCCCAAGCGTTTTTGTGTTAGTCCCAGTGTCTTGGCCATCGACTTCAGTGTCAGATTAGTATCGGTGTAGAGATGATTCTCTTCCATTTCTTGGTCAATCCAAGCCATTAGATCTTCATCGCTCATGTTGGCAGTAAGTTCGATATGTTCCCGGTATTGACGGGTCTGCTCTTGCAGTAGCATGACTTCATCCAATGTGTGGCTTTTTAGTTGTCCCTCCAATTCGTCGATACGTTTTTCCAAGGCGATTTTATGCTGTGTGTTCTGTTCCAGGAGGGTGTTTTGGTTTTCCACCAACTTTTTATTGGTCGAAATCATGTTTTTCGCCTGTTTATTCAGCACAATCATTGTGATGGCGAAGGCGATCACAAATACGATGATGACGGCTACGATAAGCTGTTGTGGTCCGGTCATGGCTTTGTTCCTAACAAATGCGCAAAATTACCGCTATCTTAGCAAAAGCCAGCGAAAATTATTGCGCAAAAACAGCCTTTTTGCGCAAAAGCTCCACCATTATCTCTTTTTCTTAAAGAAATCCGTCAGCAAAGCAAGGCACTCCTCCTTCATTACCCCTGTAACGACTTTGGTTTTGGGATGTAGCATGTTGCCAAAGCGTGAATACCCGTTCTTCGGATCATCGGCAGCATAAACCACTTTACCGATGTGGCTATGGGCGAGGGCGCCGGCGCACATGGGGCAAGGCTCGAGGGTGACATAAAGGGTGCATTCGTCGAGGTATTTCGCTCCTAAAGCATTGGCTGCCGCAGTGATGGCGAGCATCTCTGCATGGGCGGTTACATCGTTGAGCATCTCAGTCTGGTTATGGCTGCGGGCGATGATCTTGTCGTTGCAGACCATCACCGCACCAATAGGAATCTCATCGGCTCCCAAGGCTTTTTCGGCCTCATTGTAGGCCTGTTTCATGTAATAATCGTCGGAAAACCCTATCATATTTTAGAATTAAGAATTTAGAATTTAGAGGGAGAAGGGATCCCAGTCTTTGCCGACAGGAAATTTCTCGCGGAAGTGTTGGAGAGACTCGTAATCCAGCGTTTGGGTTATCACGGTTTCCGTGTCGGGTTCGGTATGGGCAAGGACTTCTCCTTTGGGACTGATTATCTGGGAGTCGCCGTTGTAATGAATGCCTTCGGGGTCATCGCCCACACGGTTCACCCCGATGAAATAAGCTTGGTTCTCGATGGCTCGTGCCATCAAGAGGGTGTCCCAAACAAAGATCCTCGACGATGGGAAATTGGCAAGGTAAATGCCTAAATCATAATCAAAAAGTCCATTTTGATACTTGTTTTTTGCCCAAACAGGGAAGCGGATGTCGTAACAAACCATCGGCTTGATCTTCCAGCCTTTAAGTTGCACGACAAGTGGTTCTGTGCCAGGTTCAACAGGTGCCTTTTCTCCGCCTATAGAGAAGGTGTGGCGTTTATGATAAAGTTCGTAGCTTCCATCGGGACGCATCCACACAAGGCTGTTATGGTAATGGCCCTCCAAATTCAAGAGCATGGTGCAGCAAATCACAGCTTTTAGTTCCCTGGCATTAGTCCGTAACCAGTTCATTGTTGGGCCATCAAGGGTTTCCGCCAAGCGGATTGGATCAACGGGAAATCCCGTGTTGAAGGTCTCGGGCAGCAGTACCAAGTCGGTATCTGTAGGCACTTCTGTCAACAGGTGGTTACAATGCTCGCGGTTGCCTTGTGGGTCTTCCCAACGAAGGTCGGCTTGGATAATCGTGAGGTGGAGGTTGTCCATGGTAAAAGTTGTTAAACACCCAACACGATATCAGCGTCAATGTTCAGCTTTTGGCTGATGGTTCGAGCGAGCGACAAAGAAGGTTCAATCTTGCCGTGCATGATTTCGCTCATTCGCGGGGCACTGATCCCGAGGAGTTGTGCCACAGCTGCTTGGGTTAATCCCATCTCGTACATTCGAAGTTTAATGACATCGATAAGTGAAGGTTTTTTTATCGGATAATGAATGTCTTCGTATTCAGCAACAAGGTCTGAAAGCAATGCCAACTCAATGTTTTCAGGGGTGTCTTCGGGGGTGCCATCTTTCCAAGTCAGTGGCAGCAACTCATCAATGCGACCCATCGCTGCTTGGTATTCTTTTTCTGTTTTAATCTGTGCCATGGTTCAAATGTTTTTAATGTCTTCGATTTTATCATACTCCGCATGGGTTCCAACAAAACGGATGAATACGTGTTGTGGGGTAAACTTCACAACCACCACTAGTCGAAAGTCGTTCCCTTTGATGTTAAAAACATAGTGTTGATTGCCAACATAATCAACCGAGTTAAAGGTCTGTCTTATGTCAGCAAAGCTTTGCCATTGTGCTTCCTCTGTTTTTGCGTACCAGTCGTCTAACGCAGTTTTTGCCCGTGGGTGTTCAGTATAGTAGTCAACCAGTTTTTTTCTAGATATTACTCTCATGTTTTTGTTGTTTCTTGCGGCAAAGATACAATAAAAATTCCAAAAAACAAAAAATAATTCCAAAAAATGTAAGAAACAGGTTGCGTTCAATTAGCAAATCTCTGTGGGTTCACGGGAAATCCTGTGTTGAAAGTCTCTGGCTAAAAACCAATATTTAATGACAATCCCCAAACAGGAGCGTTGGCTTCCGGGGTGTTGAGGTAGGTGAAGCATGGCGTGAGACTCATGTTGAAGCTTGTTTGCTGCCCACGAATATCTTGATAGTACATGTTTTTGATTTTTGCTACGTGGACTGCATCAACGATATTCCAAATGTCATAGGCTATTAATAAAGCGGAAGCTATTAACACTCCTGGAGCGCTTTTATTCATTGTATTATAATTATAATAATAATATGGTGCTGAATAGCTTATAACGGTAACACCCCATCCTATTACTCCCACAATGTATCCTCCAAAAACGGCTAATCCCCGGCCCCATTCGTCACACAAGCCTTGTCCGAGGCCAGGAACTAACCACGATGCCACACCAGATAGTGTCGGATTATAGGGATCGCCAAATTGCCGTATATATTTATGACGGTCATAAAGTTTTTTATAGTCCCGGTACCGCATTCCGTCTGTGACATAAGTAGAAGTGTTAGGTTTGTAAGTGCCATTTTTGGGTTTGGAGTCGTCGGAGAACACCTCGTTCTTGCCATTCTGATAACGGATGAGGACGACATTCGCTTTGTTTAGAGTGTAAGTGGGTCCATCTTGATTTTCGAAATCTAAATACTTGATTTCAGTTTCGGTAATCTCAAGGACTTTGGCTTGGATTTCCTTGCCTTCTTTAGTGACGATGATGTCTTGAGCCAATGCTGAGAAGGAGAAGAATAACGACAGCATTCCTAATAAAATAAGGTTCTTTTTCATAATGATAATCCCTGTTTTGTGTCGGGCGCAACTGTTAGTTTTTGAAAGGTTCAAAATTAGGTGTTTTTTCTGAATTACGCAAGGGGTTAACGCATCATCCAAAGCCCTATCCAAACTTTTTTCAAAAATATAGAAGATAAATATTTGATAATCATATTAATAAAAGATTGTCTATCCAAACTTTTGTTTTGATTTTCCAAACATGGAAGGGATTTTAGAAGTTAGATGGGGATATTTTTTGAAAGGCCATCCGTTCGTCGCCATTCAAAAGATGGATAATACCGCAATACTGGTACCCGTGTTTTTCAAGACCTTTCCGCATGATGATGTTGGCTTCGTGCGTGTCGATGCGGATGTTGGGATTAATACGCTCGCAGTAATTCAGCACAGCGTCGAGGATGCCGTGCGAGTCATGCGTGCTCGCGATGCGGTGGATAACATAATAAGGCTCATCGTCGAGCCACTGGCCGTCATAGATGACTTTATAGGTGATGTCGGGGCCGGGTATAAATGCGAACGTGCCGACAATTGTTCCTTCTCCGTTCATCATCACGTAGCTATAGCCTTGTTCAATATCCTTGACAAACATATCCTCACGTGGATAGCCGTCCGGCCACTGGAAGGTGTTGCCATAGCTGCGCATGATTTCTCTTGCTTGGTCACGAAGGTTGAGGATGATGGGCAAGTCTTTAAGATTCGCTTTTCTGATCTTGTATTTCATTGGTCAACAGTTCAAGATTTCAAGAATGTTTTGCGCTCTTCTACAGTAAACTTCTCGATGGCATACCGCAGCATGGTTCGGGGCATGTTCTGATAGCGTGTGCTGAGCCAGTCTTTCAACCGTTGCTCATCGCGTTTTCCAGCTTCACGCAACAGCCATCCCACGGCTTTTTGCAGCAGGTCGTGGAGAGGCTTTGGCTTCTCCAAAAAGAGGTCGGCGATGGCGTAAGTGTCATCAAGCTGGTCTTGGCGGAGGAACTGCATGGTGCTTACCATCCCGATGCGCTGTTCCCAAATCGTCTTGCCGTCGCGGGCAAGGTCGTATAGCCGGGTTCTATCTTTGTCCAAAAGCCATGTTCCGAGCAGCTCGTAACAGGATAAATCCACCAAATCCCAATTATTAATGAACTCAGTATGCGATAAATAGAAATCAACACAACGTTTTTGCAACGCCTTGTCTTTCTTGGCGTGTTTGAAGATTTGCACTAAAGTCAGCAGGGCTGCCAGCCTGATTTCATGGTATTCGGAACGGATGCATGTCTCCAGGTCGTTAAACGTGGTCGTTTGCCAACATTGTTTCACCACCTCGCGGGTGACAGGCACCTTGATGCCCAGAAACAGGTCTCCTTCGCCGTACTGTCCTTTGCCCGTTTTGAAAAAACGCGATAAGCCTTCAACTTGGGAAGGGTCTTGATAGGACAGGATTTCTGTATATAAATTACAGTTGCTCATCATGAAGAAATAAAAATGCAAAACGCTTGTTCATAAAAGGATTATGCCCGTTATATCTCACCGGACCATCGAAAATAATTGATTAGTTTTAATAAAACTTCTTTTCAATAAGTTTATTGTCGGTTTTCATTTTTTTTCGAAGATAAATACATTTTTTCTTGATTTTTTTTTGTCATATAAGAATTTAATGTACCTTTGTGCTTTCCTTATTTATTAATCTAAATTAAGTTATTATGAAAAAACTTACCTTTCTTTTGATTTGCTTGGTGGGCCTCTTCTTGGCTAGTTGCAACACCTATCGTCACAGCATGAGAGAGCCCAACGCTCGTGTT
This sequence comes from Bacteroidales bacterium, assembly GCA_016281295.1. The sequence goes on along the minus strand of JAEEII010000142.1, from coordinate 27,859 downwards.
GAGTACCATGCCGACGACTTCACCCTTTCCGATCAAGTGGCTGGTGAAGCTACCGTCACCCGCATTCTCGGCATTGACTGGCAGCATCTGTTCGGCAGCACCAAGATTGGCGCTACTTCCGTCATTGGTGATTTCGTTCCCACTGGTGCCAATTATGCTCTTTATGAGATGATGCAAAAGACCCAAGGTTATGATGTTGTGATTTATCCTCAAGTGGAAGTCCAACGCCACGCTCCTATCCTTGGCACGGATCTTTACTCAAAGACCACCTATAAGGTGACGGCTCGTATGGGCAAGTTGAAGAAGTAAATTGTTTGTTTTCATTAATGATAAAGGTCGCTCATTTGAGCGACCTTTATTATTTTTTCTTAATCCCTAACACACACCATCTTACAAAAGGAATCCTCTTTAAGATTTCGTAAATGGCAGGCGAGAGTAGCATCACAGCCACAAAGAGAATCACATACATCATCCAGGGCGCCATTGTGGTGTATCTCTTCATCATATAGCCGAAGGATGCAATCACCAGATAATGAACGATATAGATTCCATAACTGGAGCGTGTCATGTAGGTTGCAAACGGACTGGTTTTGTTTGCCCATGCCTTGAAACAGCCCAACATGGCAAGGATGGCGAACCATGCGTAAAGATTGCAGAGCCAGCCTTGCAGCACGATGGGGTCAGTGTCGTTTTTGCCATACATCACGATGGTGAAAATAGTGCCAGTGACAATGGCAAGAATCAGCATGGGTATCTTGATGTTAGCGATCATCTCTTGAACGGTGTCGTGGGCGAAGACAAAATATCCCATGAGAAAAGGCACCAAGTAGGCGAAGGGACGGTAGAGGTTCCACAAGCCGTCGGCACTCTCGGGATCGGGATGGGAAATGGAACATTGAGCACCAGCCCAAATGAGAAGATAACCGATGACCACCAAGGCGATGGTTTTCCCTATGGATGGTTCTTGGAATAGCCTGCCAATGCTGTTGAACAACTTGTCTTTTTCAATCACCCTGATTAATACAAGCAACAACGAGAATAGCCACAAGTCTTGAATGAACCACAATGGTCCGATGCCGCTGAAAGCCCGGAGGAAGTGTTTGACTGGTTGCGGAACGGAAGTAAGCACATCGACTCCAGCCACTTGGGTGTTGAAATAGCCTGTCATCCATTGAAATACCAACAGACCTATTGTGGCTGGCACCAATAACTTACGGGTGCGATCCTTGATAAACCGCCGGTGGGTGTTCGCCTCTCCCGAGGAGAGGGGGTTGGAGGAGAGGCTATACCTCGAACTAATGCCTGCCACCACAAACAGCAACATCATAAACCAAGGATAAAGCACCGACATAATGGCATCCCATGGTTGATCCTCATAAAAACCACCGATGCCTCCAAACACGCCTTTGGCATTGTAGAAATAAATGACGTGGTAAAATAATACCAACAACACCGTCACCCAACGGATGTTGTCCAAAAAATGTTTGCGTTCCATGGTTAATCCTCGTTTAATACCTCGTTAATCTTGTCCTGAAATATCTCGGTTTTCAAAATGGCCATGCCTTTCTTGTCGCCGAGCACCAATAAACTGTCGCCCGCCTTGATGCCATAGATTTCACGGGCTTCCTTCGGAATGACAATCTGTCCGCGGTCGCCTACTTTGACGACTCCGAAGATGTATTTGCCTTGTTCTTCTAACATGATTTGTGTGTTTTGTGTGAAAATTCATATTTTTCGGCAAAAATACAATTTTTTCATAAAAACAAGAAAACCCCGCAAAAAAAATTCACGGGGTTGAAATAATAATCGTTATCGGACCTTGCTAATAAAACGGGAAGAAAAAGAAATAAGCGGCGACCCATTCCCGAGGAATTCCCTGCGCCCTGCCGATGCTGGAGCCTGAGCTGTTACGCACCGTGCCGTCGCTTTCGACTTTCCCGATGCTGGCTCCCGAGCTGTTGCGTACCGTGCCATCTTTGTCGAGCCTTCCGATGCTGGCCCCCGAGCTGTTGCGTATGGTGCCGTCGCTGTCAATTCTCCCGATGCTGGCCCCTGAGCTGTTGCGTATGGCACCGTTGCTATCGAATCGTCCGACACTGGCTCCACTGGAGTTGCGGATGGTACCGTTACTCTCAATCTTTCCGCAGCTTGCACCGCTGCTGTTGTAAACAGTTTGCGCACTGACAGCTGAAACGATCGTCATGGCAAAGGCAAGAAATAGGATTCGTATTGCTTTCATTTCTCTTTATATTTGACTTGCAAAATACTAATAAAGTATCAAAAACTATTCCAAACATGGCATGACCTTGTCGGTGCCGAGTTAGTCGATTGTGGAACTTAGATGGTATTTTCCACTGCCGTATATTCTTGTCTCATAGCCATCTGCGGTAGGTATCCAGACTTCTGCCGTGGTGTTGGCGGGAATCACGATGTCCCACTCGAAATGGTCTTTATGGCGTTTCCAATTACTTTCAATAAGGCCTGAAACAGCGTGATAACTACAGTTGACAAAATCCAAGCCTTCGATGGGGTAGGGCTTAAGGATGAGGTGGGAGGTGGCCGAATAATCGACACGGATGCCGCCGAGGTATTCGTACTCCCAGATGATGAGGTCGCCGAGAAGCATCACGTGGTTGCCACTGTTCATGGCGGGGTCGGCGGTGTTGCCATTCCACAGTTCCCAGATGGTGGTGGCACCGTTGCGGACCATATATCCCCAACTGGGATAGGTGTCGTTGGAGGCGATTTTCAAAGCGAGGTCGCCGCGGCCAAACTCAGTGAGGCCACGCATGAGCTGCTGGATACCGACCACCCCGGTGGAAACATGGCCGTCGCATTCGTTTTCGGTCTTCTCAACGATGCTGTTGAAGACCTGCTTCTGAAGGTCTTTTGGAGCCATACCGAAGCATAAAGGTAGGATGTTAGCGGTGACGGTGTTGTTGCCATAATAACAGTGGGTGTAGTTGAAATACTTTTGGTTGAAGGCGACGGTGGCGTTTTCGATCTCCTCGTTGAAATAGGCCACATCGTCAGGCAACTCCATGACTTCGGCGAACTTTGCCATCTTGCCGCAGAGGTAGCAGTAAAACGGCGTGGAGAGCAAGGGGCCGTCAGTGATGCGCTTTGGATCGTTGGAGTGGATGAGCTCAAGACTCTCAGGCGGCATGCACCAGTCGCCATACGTGTCGCGTCCGATGATGCCGTTTTTCATGTAACTGTCTTTGATATGGACCAGCCATTTCTTCAAGGCGGAATAGTGCTGATGGATGGGTTCCGTATCGCCGAAACGACTGTATATCATGTCGGTGGCGGTGACCACGGCTCCAGGCCAGGTGAGGTTGTCGGTGTAACCGCGCCAATATGGTGGGATCACGTTGGGCAATGATCCATTGTCCCACTGGCTGTCTTCGGCATCGGTGAGCCACTTGGCGTAGAGCTGATGGTTGTTGAAGATATACGACTCGCCGTAGTTGCCTGTGGTGCGGTCGCCGGTCCATCCCATGCGCTCGTCGCGCTGCGGACAGTCGGTGGGCATGGAACGGTAGTTGCCTCGGATGCCCCAAGATGCGTTGTGATACACGGCGTTCATGATTTCATTGGAACACTCAAACGAACCGATGGTGGGCATCTCGTCATAAATCACCCAGCCTTCGAAGTCGTCCAACGAGGGCTGCCCACGTAATCCTGTAATCTCCACAAAACGGAAACCATGATAAACAAACATAGGATGCCAGTGGAGTGGAGCGTGGAGCGTGGAGCGTGAAGAGTGGGTAGAGACGATATATCTGTCAGTGCATTCCGCACCGCGGAGGTTGGCGGTGTAAAGGGTGCTGTCGGGGCTGAGGAGCTCGGCGAAGCGAAGCGTGATGGTGTCGCCTGGTTGCGGGTCATGAATCTTCATGTCGATGAAACCAACCATGTTTTGACCCAAATCAAGCATCCATTTGTCTCCTTTTTGGAATAAAGCGATGGGTCTCAGCTTCTCCATCACGGTGATGTTGGGATTGGGCTGGGCACTGAGTTGGCCTTCAGGGGCTTCCACAGTCTCGGCTTGGAGCCAGGCGGTATCGGCATAATTGTTTAGGGTCCAATCGCCAAGTTCATAGTTCTCATCGTAGGTCTCACCATCATATTCATTGGCGGTACGAATGGGACCGCAGTTCGTGATTTTCCAGGTCTCATCACTGACAATTAACTCTTTATGGCCATCTTCAAAGGTGATTTCCAGTTGAAGGCAAAGCCGGGGTGTGCCAAAACTCGGGATATATTCGGTCCCGTCCCACCCGCTTGGATTGGGGGTGTTGCGGATGGTGGTGTAGCGTCCGCCTTCGAGGATGACTCCAATGGCGTTTGCACCTGTGTGAAGCATCTCTGTGACATCGTAAGTGTTGAAATACACACGTTTCGGAAACCATGAAACAGCAGGTTTCAAGAGTTCTTCGGGAGCGATTTCTGTTCCGTTCAGAAAGGCACTGTATTGTCCCATCCCACTGACATAGATTCTTGCTTCACTGACATTTTCATCAAGTTTGAACTCTTTCCGAAGATAACGGGCTGCGATGCGGGTATGACCCGTTAGCACATCATCTTCAAATTCATGTCCAATCCATTTCGCCTGCCAATCCTCGCGGTTCAACAGGCTGATTTCAAATTGTTGAACTTCACTCTCGACGGTCTTTTTTTTGCCTCCATTGCTGGTGACAGTCGCCACGACTTTCCAATAAGCTATGTCACGGCTGTGCAACTCTTTCCCTTCGTATGGGATGTATAGCATCTGGTTTGTGCCGACCACTCCTGAATCCCACAGGTCGCCAAGGCCTTTTTGGGCTTTGTCCTTTGTGGTTGCTACAACAATGTGATAGTTTTTTTGTATGACGTTGTTTTCCGATGTCTCATAATTCCAGCTGAAACGGGGCTTTGCCGTAGCCAGGGCTTGTGGGTGGAATTGTTGTTCCACAGTTGGATGAACGATGCTGACTTCCATCTTGCCACATGAGACAAGGAGGATGAGGATGGGCAGGAGTAGGATGATGCGTTTCATAATCCAAGAAATGAGGTTGTTATTCTGTCATGGAATAGGGTTTGTCATCAGGTCTTAGGCCTCGTTCCAGATTCGGCTTGTCACCCATCTCGAACAGGAGTTCTCCACCTTGCATGAGTTGTTGGTGGGTGAGGTAAAGCTTTGTGATTTCTTGTCCGTTAAGTGTCACTTTTTGCACATAACGGTTTTCGTCGCTCACTTTTGGTGCTTTGATTTCCAGGGTCTTGTCATTGCCCAATCGTACTTTCATGTAGGGTAGGTAAGGGGCGCCCAGCACATATTGGTCACTGCCGGGACAGACGGGGTAGAAGCCCATCGCGGAGAAGATATACCAGGCCGACATCTGTCCACAGTCGTCGTTGCCGCATAGCCCGTCAATGTTGTTCTTATAAAAACGGTTCATAATCTCGCGAAGCCAATACTGTGTCTTGTAAGGTTCTGAAGTCCAGTTATATAGGTATGCAATATGATGCGCTGGCTCGTTGCCGTGGTTGTAACAGCCCATCAAACCTTCCTCGGTGACATCTTCCGTGTTCTCGAAGAATTCTTTGGGCAGATGCATCACAAACAAGGTGTCGAGGTTGTGGATAAATGTTTTGTCGCCGCCCATCGCCTCAATGAGCCCTTTCACGTCCTGCGGCACATAGAACGAATACACCCACGAATTTCCTTCCACAAATCCCTCGCCCTCAGTGTCTAACAAGCTGAAAGGTTCTTTCCAGCTTCCGTCGCTCATCTTCGGACGGGCAAAGCCTAACTGGGTGTCGAAGGTGTTGCGCCAATAGCTGGCTCTTTGTTTGTATTGTTCTGCAAGTTTTTGATTTCCAGCTTTTAATGCTGTTTGATAGATGGTCCAGTCATCGTATGCGTATTCCAAGGTGATGGAGACACAGCCTCCGTTTCGGTCAAAAGGAACATAGCCTAATTGCTGGTAATCATCCAGATTGACATAATAGGGACAGGTAGAGCTTCGATGCATGGCTTTCAGTATTTCATCATTTTGATTTACAGTGCCTTTTGCGTAAGCATCTGCAAGGACAGATGTGGCATGGTAGCCTATCATGCACCAGTTCTCGTTACCCATGTGTGACCATACAGGCAGCAGTCCGTGGACGCTTTGTTCGCTGTGTTTCAGCATGGACTTCACCATGTCGGCATTGCGTTGGGGCTGCAACACATTGAACAAAGGATGCAGGGCGCGGTAGGTGTCCCACAAAGAGAATACGGTGTAGTTGGTGAAGTCTTCCGCCTGATGGATGTTGTGGTCGATGCCTCGGTATTTTCCGTCCACATCCATGTAGATGGAGGGGTTGATCATGGTATGATATAAAGAGGTGTATAGCATGGCCTTTTGATCTTCAGTGCCTTCAGCTTGAAGGATAGAGAATGCCTTGTTCCATTTGCGTTGGGTCTCCGATAATAGCTTGTCGAAATCGCGGCCATCCGTCTCAGCGTGAAGGTTTTTCAAAGCGCCTTCGGTGCTGGTTGCCGAAAGGGAGACTTTCATTTCCAGTGTCTCTGGTTGTTTGAAGGTGAAATAGGCCACAATCTTTCTGCCGGTCATCTCTGGAAAATGATGGTTTACAGGAAACTTTCCCCACATGCCGTTGTATTTGGGTTTTTCCAGTTCACGGTACCCATAGTCAGCAATGGGTTGATTAAAGCTGATGGCGAAATAGGTATAGTTGGTTCTTGCCCATCCGTTGGTGATTCTGTAGCCTGTCAGCAGGGTGTCGTTTTCCACTCGAAGGTTTGCCCAAAGGGTCTTTCCATCATAATTATAGATGCCGTGCTGTAAGTCGAGAATGATGCTTCCATCCTGCCCGTTTGGAAAGGTATAGCGATGAATGCCATTGTGTTCGGTGGCTGTCAGTTGAGCTTTGACCCCGTAATCCTGCAAAAACACCTCATAATATCCCGGAGTGGCTTTCTCGGTCTCGTGGGAGTAACGGGAGCGATAGCCCGCATCGGGGTCGGTCTGTGTTCCGGGATTGAATTTCACAACACCGGTCACGGGCATCACGAGAATGTCGCCTAAGTCGGAATGGCCTGTCCCGCTGAAATGGGTATGGCTGAAGCCAACGATAGTGCTGTCTTTGTGCTGATAACCAGCGCAGTATTCATACACTCTCGGTTGATAAATACCGTCAATGTCATGGGGTATGGTATCCGTGTCGGGACTCAGTTGCACGATGCCGAAAGGTGCGCAGGCTCCCGGAAAGGTATGCCCCATGCCATTGGTCCCAATAATCGGGTTGACGTATTGATTGTAGTCTTTAAGATTCTCAGTAACAGGAACTTGTTTTTCGTTGCAGGCAATAACGAAAAAGGCAAGTGCCGCGATAAATAGAGCGATGTTTGTTTTCATAGACGTGTTTTTAGATGCCTTATTAGTATGATGATCTTTCAAAGATTGGTTCTTTATCCGAGTTTTCGGGTTCTTCTACTGTTAAACCAATGATATCGTGATTTTTAACATCGTCAAGAACGATGGCGGTACGATAGTCTTTTTTCAATGCTTTGAGCTTGATATCGCTCATGGTGAGGCCATCCACATGTCGGATGAAGAAGCCCCAGGCGGGTAGTTCCTCGTGTTGTGAGAACTCAGGATAGGCCTTGGGCATCTCGGGTACTTTGTCTAACTCATCGAGACCGACATGTGCATAATGTGGGTCACCGCCGCCAGGAAACACAATCTCGATATTCTCTAAAGTAACATTTTTTATCTTGCTGTCTTTCAGTCCAATAATTCCGCATGGTGAGATGTTTCGGGGCAGGTCCTCGATGGGGCCTTCGTATTCGTAACCAGCGTCGGGTTTGGTGGCTGCCACTTTGGCATACAGGTGGCGGATGGTGATGCCGTCCATGAAGCTCTGCTTGTCGCGGCGGGCACCCACATTCAAGTAGATGGCATTGCCCACGTTGGTGGCGTGGAGCGAATCCACAAGGATATTTTCGCAGATTCCCCCGTCAACACTTTGGATGGTGATCGCGCTGCGATAGGTGTCATAAACCGTGTTATTAATGATTTTCACATCCTTGAATCCGCCTGCGCCCATGGTGCCGAACTTAATGCCGCTGGCTGAGCTTCTGGCCGTGCAGTTGCGTACCTCGATATTCTGACATAACTTCTTGGCACTATGTGATTTAAGACAGATAGCATCATCGCTGGCATTGATATAGCTGTTTGTGAGCACAAAGCCGTTGCAATCCACGATGTCGATGCCGTCGTTATTCCAGAACGCGGTGCTTTGTACCCTCACGTTGTTGACTTTCACGTCCTCACATTGGTCGTACATGCACACCCAGTTGGCTGCGTTACGGAAAGTGACGTTATCCACTTCCACATTTTTGCATTCCCTGAAGATGAGCAGTCGTGGACGGAACCCTTCACCCACGCGGTCGTTGCTTAGTTTGTCTTTCAACAGTCCTTTGTGAACCAGGTCGGTACAGTTGTTGCCCAGTTCACGTCCCTGGCCTTCAATGCAGCCTCCACTGTTGTAGATGCCGAGTAATTTGATGTTTTCCACCCCCTCGGCCATGATGAGGGCATGGTCGCTGGTGGCGACGAGGCGGTCATAGTCGAAAGGATTGGTACTGCCCACTAAAACGGCGCCTTCCATCAGCTCAATGGTGACGTTCGACTTCAGGTGGATGCTTCCCGTGAGGTAACGTCCCACCCAGAATCTTAATGTGCCGCCACCTTGCTCTGCAATCCAATCGATGGCGAACTGAATACTGCGGGTGTTCATGGTCACCCCGTCGCTGCGGATGCCGAACTTCGAGGCGTTATAGATGGGTTTGGCCTCTTGGGCATGAAGCATTCCGATAAATGCCATTGCCACAGTCATCAATAATACTTTTAAAATACCTTTTTTCATATCAAATCTCTTTTTTAACTCTAACCTCTAACCTCTCAACTCTCAATTCTCACCTTTCCCATCATACCCATCGGCTGTAAGGGCTGGTCTCGTTTCGGATGGTTGACATAGATCCACACGGTGGGATTATCTTCTTTCGTGAAGGTCTTCAAATAATTACCTAATGTAGTGGTAACCCTGATTTCCAGCTCGTTGTCTCCTTCGTGGAGCAAATTGCCGATGTCATACTGTCGTCGGCCATAATAATGAACCCCGGCAGATTGACCGTTGACAAACACTTCGCTGATGCCTTCCACCAATCCTAAATCCAACACTGTATTGCCCGTAGAGATGTTGTGCACATCGTCTCTACAATGGATGGTTTTCCGATAGACGATGGTCCCGGCGAAGTGCTGGAAGGCCGGATGGTCTTTCAGGTCGAACAGGGTGTCGAAATGGGTATGGATGACGGTGTCCAAACGGGCATGTATTAATTCCACATCCCAATCGGTGGAAATGTCGGTTTTGTCCTGTTGTAGAGACGCGAAATTTTGCGTCTCTACCGTGCCAACCCCATGTTTTTCAAACACAATCAACATGGATTCCGCTGGACCCAAATCAAAATCGTAACCGTCTTTTTCATTCAACGGCAAGGGATGCCTTTCCCCAGTGTGTAAATCCCAAACCCAGGGGTGTTTCTTATGGGTCAATGCTCGATGGAAACCTATGCGGGTTTGATAGGCTTGATAGCGATGGCTGTTGCACAAGAATATCATCTCACTGCCGTCGTCGGTGGTATATCGGTTTTGCATCACGAAGGGGTCAGGACGCTCGATGTCAAGATAATGAGGTAAATCATAACGATGCATCAAACTGTCATACCAGGCGATGAAACCTTCTCTGGGCGGTTCCACGAAGACAAAACGGTCGGCATTGCGTCGAATCTGGTCGAAACAAGTTCGGACAATGGAATCCTTGGCCACAATATCACCGCTTAGTCCCAATGACTGGTAGGGGATGGTGTCGATGCAAAGGATTCTCCCGCCCGACTTCACGAAATGCAACAACTGTTCGGCAGTCTCAGGATGAAGGCTTTCCACATCGATAAGCATCAAAGTGTTGTATCTTCGTTGGTTGTAGCAAAAATGGCCTTTCTTAATCTCCGAGCCTTTGATGATGCTTTCGCTTACATAATCCACACCGCCACCGCATTTGTTGATAGCCTCCCATATCATAGTCTTATAGGGGGCGCGGGTGGTGTTGGGAAAAGGCTCGTTTTGCATCCCGATGGTACTCCACATATCATTCTCTGGGTTTAGGATTGCGATGTCGGCATAGTAAGTGCCGTGTTGCAAAGCGTATGAAAGCCGTGCCTTGTATTTGTTGTAAATCTTGAAATAAGGCCACCATGGATTGTTTTCGCTGTAATAGGCGCCGTAGCGGACCCAGCCTGGGAAAGGGACTTCGTTGTTAGGGGAGTAGTTGAAGCCATGAAACACGCTGTGAGTCACCCCTGAGATGGCACTTTGGTCGCCGCCAATTTTCAACTGCTCCAAGGTCATATTGAACACAGTATAAGTGTTGGTCATCTCCTCGCAGCTCACGGTGCGGTTTCCGGCGAGATGGGCTGCTGACGACACGAATTTGTTGACCATGGTATAAGCGCGTCCGCGACGGTAATCTTGTTCCGACATCTCCTCTCCAGGCTTGTGTTTCAGCCAGTTGGTAGTCCACGACTCGCCTTCAGGAATGTCGTAGTCCATGGCGTTTTCCAAAGGATAAAAGCCTCTTCCATACGCTTGTGCCCTTGCTTTCACACCCTGGGCATGGCACCACGCTATGTAAGGTTCGGTGAAACGTTCTTGCATCAGCTGCGCTTTAAAATCCTCGAAGTCGTAACGGGCACGGTTCACCAGCTGCTGAAACTCAGAAGTTACAGGCACCACGGGGTTGTAGTTCAGGGCACTGCCCATCGAACCAATTTTGAATAGGATAAACGGAAGATAATCAGTAATATCGTAGCCGTATCGTTTATTGAACTCCTCGGCCATGCCATCGCTCCAGTTGGCACCCTCCAACTCCATGCTGTCGGTGAAAAGGGCGCGGATTTGGCCTTTCAGTGGACCGATACGTTCCTCTATCTTGTCCGACATATTAGAAAGGTATCGTTTGACGGCCTCGGTGTTGAAATGGTCGAGCACCGGTCCCGCCGCCCCGGGGGCTCCGTTGATGACTTCCAAAAAACCGTTGATTTTCACCAAGGCAGTCAACGTGTATTCTCCTTCGGGGATATAGATAGTAAAAATACTATCATTTTGCCAGACATCAATGCCGTCGTTGAGGCTTGATGCAGGATTGGGGTACAACCATAACCGCATTAGTTCCTTGGTGTTGCCTTGGTAAGGCGAGCTCACTTTAGGCATGGCGTGAGCGCAAAGGCTGTCACGGACAATGGTCAATGTGGTGGGTCCGGTTACGGGTTCCGCATAGTTAACCACGATTTGTGCCCGCTCGTCCTCGCCCAGAAATTCCGCACCGAAAGGCCATCCTGAGCCTACCAGAAGATCGCAGGTCATGCCAAGGCGTTGGGCCTCATCGAAACATACCTTAAGCATGTCGATCCATTCGGGACTGAGCCATGGTAGCGAGGCCTTTCCAAGGCTGTCACAATAACTTGGGAAAGCGATAGGGTTGATCTCTACACCGCCAATGTCTGCCTCTTTCAAGAGACGTAGCTCTCGTACCAACTCGTCTGCCTCCACCTTGTCGCCGTTCCACCACCAGCGCACGAAAGGGTGGTACTCCATGGACGGTTGCTGGAATTCGGTATAGAGCTGCTCCACAGTCAGCGTCTCATGCCGAACACATCGACAGAGGAGAAGAATAATCCCGAAAAGTAACAGCGTTTTTTTCATGGATGCAAATGTAATGAAAAAGTAGTATCTTTGCCAAATCTTTTGATTGATAAGGTCATGACCCCGAAATTCGACACCTGTTTCTTTGAACGATATGCAATGTACTCGCTGAATGCTATCCTTGGCGAGCGCTATGCGCATCTGGTCAATGCTGACAGGCCTGACTTGCAGGATGAAGAGCATGGCATCGGTATTGAGGTGACCCGTGCCATCACCGAGGATAAGAACGTGGCTAACTCGTTGATCAACGAAATGGCAGGCCGCCCCGTGAAAGAGGTGAACGAGGATTTGTTGAAAATTCAGGAAAGCGGTTACTCGTATGGCTTGGGACAAAGCTATTCCGTGGGTTCCAACGAATACAACTATTGGGCTCTGGCCTTGCCCATGAAACGCATCCTCGAGAGCAAGCTGTGGAAGATTAACAACGGTTTTTATGGGGATTTCAAGGAGTTCGGTCTCTATGTGTTCACGAAATATGACCTTGTGGGCGAAGAGGTGAACGAAATCATCGGCTTCATGATGGATGCCCAGCAACGCTGCGACGTTCGTTATGATCACCTGTATATCTCGCAAATCGACATCTTCTTTGACTGCGACCTTCGTCAAGGCGATTTCGACAGCTATCCCATCGAGTCGAGGCTGAGAAGGAAATTCTATTACCAAGCGATAAAAAAGTAAACCATTATGGCTGACGGATATTTGGAAAAACGTTATGAAGAGGTCTTTGGCAAAGGTGCCAAAAAGACCGTGGTGCGTCGTACCTCTGTGGATGCGCTCTTCGAGAAAAACCGTAGTTACCGGGGTTACCAGCATGACTTCATCGTGAAGCGTGAGATGCTGGAACGCATTGTGGCAGTGAATACCAAAATCGCCTCCGCAAAAAATCAACAGGTGCTTCGTTTCAAACTTGTCACGCAGGAAACAGGTGCCGACACCATCGTGCAAAACATGAAGTTAGGTGGCCTCTTGCCAGAACTTCATCTTCCTTTTCCAGGCACGGAGCCGAATGCCTTTATCATCATCTGTAGTACCATCCCCGAAAACAAGTTCGTGGATATCGACCTCGGCATCGCTGCGCAAAGCATGTTGCTGAAAGCCACCGAGATGGGACTTAACGGCATCATGATTGGTGCTTTCAACAAAGCCAACATCATCGAGGCGTTTCACCTGCCTTACGAGCCGCTGCTGATGCTCGCCATTGGCAAGGGCAACGAGAACATTCAACTTCAACCCGTCGATAAAGGGGAGAAACTGGCTTATTATCGTGATGAAAAAGGAATGCAATTTGTCCCCAAAATACGCTGGGAACAATTGATCATCGACTGAAAGGTGTTATTCGGGAATCGTAAATAAATTGGAAGGAACTTCTGCGTTCTCCTGAAAATCTGTCACCTCCCAAAGCGTTTCGTTACGACCGTTTATCATGATGCATTTCAAGGTGATGCCTTTGTAAACCCATGCGGTATTCTTGACGACTTTGTTTCTCCGGCCTATGGTGGTCTCGTAGGTGAATTTACGGCACATCCGACCTAATACCTCCTCATCCTCACCCGTGTCAACAATTTTGTATTTGTCAATGGCAGCTTGTGAAGGATTGACGAAAGTGAGGTCCCAGGTGGGATTGTCAAATACTTTGGGTTTGCTCGACTCATTATAAATCCATGATTTATCTTTATTGACGACGGTGGTGTTTTCGAATGAACCCAACGCCCCCATGTCGATGGTTTGCACCAGCGCTTCGCAGTCACCATAGTTGTCGAAATAGCGGACAGCAGGGGTGTCGTGCCCACTTAATACTGTGTGTTCATGGAGTATGCCCGATTTGATTTCATAGCGGTGCGCAGACTCCTGGGCTGTCATCATGGATGCTACGGAAAGCATCACAAGCATCAAGAATAGTTTTTTCATAAGTGATTTTGCTTGTTAGAATTGGAAATATATAAACGATTGCAAATCAGCTGTGATAAACTGATAAATAATAAATACTATCAAAAAACATACCACGACCATCAACGGTAAAGGCATGTTGGCGAACCAGATGCGGTAACGACGCTTGAAGTTGTCGGGCAACCAGTGGATGACCATGCCCAAGATAATCATGAGGAATACGTTTCGGTACTGCCAGACCATCTCGGAAATCTTGGTGAGTTCCCAGTGGCTTCCAATCTGGTTGACCATGTTTTTGGCAGTGTTCCATGCTGTCTCGTTGGCCTCGGCAGGGTCGAGGTTGGAGCCGCTTCGGAAAAACAAGCGGGTGAAGGTGATGAAGGTGAAGGTTTGGAAGATGGCCCAGGCATCGGCTAACCATTGGAAGGCATTGGTTGCTGCTTTCTTCTTGAAAATCAATTGATACGCTAACCTGATGACATTACCGATGAGGATGATGAAACACCAAACGAAGAACATGCTGAACACGGGGTAAGGCACATAGATGCTGAGCAGCCTCAATGTGATGGTTACCGTCAAGATAAACAGGGTTCTTGTAGCGTTGTTCCAGTCTCTCCAGAACTTGTAAAACACCATTCCGATACCGTTCAAACCGCCCCAAATCATGAAATTCCACGAGGCACCGTGCCACAAACCACCCAACAGCATGGTGTCCATGGCGTTGATGTTGGTCGTGATCTTCTTCCTCTTTTCGGGCTTGAAAATGGCTACCAGGGCGATGACCAATGCCAGTACTAAAACCCCCAGGCCTACCCACCAGCTGCCACTCAAGAACACGGCGATGGCGGCAATCATGATGATGATGCAGAACGAACCGAAAGTGGCGTTGCGGTTACCTCCTAACGGGATGTAGAGATAGTCCTGTAACCAGCGCGATAACGAGATGTGCCAACGTTTCCAGAACTCGCCGGGGTGTTTGGCTTTATAAGGGGAGTTGAAGTTTTGTGGAAGGTAAAAGCCCATCAACATGGCCACACCAATGGCGATGTCGGTGTATCCCGAGAAGTCAGCATACACCTGCAAGGAATAACCGAACAAGGCGCATAAGTTCTCGAAGCCGGAGTAGAGCAGGGGATTCTCAAAAACACGGTCGATGAAATTCACGGCGATGTAGTCGCTGAGCACAATCTTCTTCACCAATCCGTTCATAATCCAAAACACGGCGATGCCAAACATCCTCCGGCTCAGAAAATATTTCTTATGTAGTTGGGGGATGAACTCGTTAGCCCTGACAATGGGACCCGCCACCAGCTGAGGGAAGAAACTCACGTAAAAGCCGAAGTCAAGCATGTTCCTTACTGGCTCGATGCGCTTGCGATATACGTCCATGATATAGCTGATGGCCTGGAAGGTATAGAACGAGATGCCCACCGGAAGCAGGATGCTGTCAACACTGAAACGGTTGCTCCCCGTTGCTTGGTTGCCTATCCATGCAAACACATCGAACACCTCGAAATGGGAACCGAACAAGTTGTTTACCACATCGGTGATGAAATAGGCGTATTTGAAGTAAAACAGGATTGAGAGGTTGACGATGACGCTGACGGCTAACACGATGTTGCGACTTCTGTCTTTTGTTCTGGTATTTAACCATTTGGCACCAAAGAAGTTGTAAATGGTGATGAAAATCAGAATCAAGGTGAACAGGCCGCTGGTCTTATAATAAAAGAAAAGGCTGACGAAGAACAGGAAGGCGTTGCGTAACAGGCACTTGTTCTTGACCAAGCTGAAAACGGCGAACACCAAGGCGAAGAAAGCCCAGAAATAAAACTGGGTGAACAACAGGGGATGCGCCTTGTCGAACGAAAACAGCTTCTGGAAGAAGTCAAGCACGATGTCTGAGAAGCTCATCATCAGTAGTTACGGTAGTGGGTTATGTGTTTGATATATCTGTCAATCAGTGCGTTATAAAGCAAATCTCCAATCAAGGTGTAACCAGCAACGGTGAAATGAACCTTGTCTTTCTTGGCCATGCTTTGATCTTCCCATTGCGCCATGGACTGCAAACCTCCCATGATGTCAAAGAAATCCCACACGGCGGCGTTATGTTTTTTGCCAAGTTCCATGAAGGCTTGTTGGGCAACAACTCCATTGGGATTGACTTGATACACGGTTTTTTTCTTTTTCTTGGTAGCTTTGTAGCTGTCGTTGTTGGTCACAAACAACAGGGCGCAGTTGGGACTCACTTTGTGGATGATGTTGATGAGTTGGTCGTAGTCGCGTTTGAACTTCTCTTTGGTAAAGCTGTCGGCGGCGGCGTCGTTGATGCCGATGCCGAAGATGACGAGGTCGGGTTTCACCAAACGGAGGTCACGCTCAAAGTCCTCACAATTGAGGTAGGACTCCACCTTGGCACCGTTGACACCGATGCCGTGGTAGGTGATTCCAGGCATGCCGTTGTCGAGATAGACACCGGTGACGGTGAAAGTGCCAGCCTTTTGGTTGAAGTCCACATAAAGCGAGTCGGTGTAGTCGGGGAGACGGAAGGTGTATGAACTCTCGCGCTCATTATATTTGCCTTTGATAATCTGGTCGTTACAGTGGACAACGGGTTCCAAGTCGCCATATCCCAGGATTTTCACAAGGTTAAAGTCGAACGTGGGGGTGATGTCTCTGGGGTTTTTCTCGCGAGTGACGATGCTGAAGCTGGCGGTGGTGTCGGAGGTGGTCACCGAGGCTCCGGCAAGGCCGAGACGGGTGTCGAAAGGCACGGCGTTACGGCAGTAACTCCATTCGCCTGTCCTGCTGATGATGTAGCTGGAAGGGGTGTTGGTGGTCATAAAGGGGAAGACGAGGCCTCGTCCTGCAGTGATGCCGGGACAGAGGTTGAGGAGGTTGTCGCGCATCTGCTGCGAGAACACGCCGGCTTGCACATGGGAGCCGCCGATATGCATGATGTTGACATGCCCTTTCCCCGTGAAAAGCAGCGTGTCGAGCTTGTCGAAAAATAACTCCATGGCGAGACTGTCGCCAGGGAACTGAAGCTGATTTCGCTCAAAATGGGCAAAGGCGTATTCGGGAACCTGGCGTTTCATGGGTGCTTGGGCACGGACAGCGGATGCTGTGAGAGCCAGCATGAGTAGGATATAGATGGAGCGGTATCTCATGGTTTGTAATAATTTAACGGTTTGAATCTGTTTTCACGTTCTTGATGCATGAAGTTGTCGATAGCCTCGTTGGGAAGTCTCTTCCGCATGTTGTAAAAGTCATAATAGGTGAGGAATGACTTGGCCAGGTCGTCGCCAATCTCCTGCGCGCCGAGGAAAGTGAAGTGGATATAGTCGGGTCCAGCAAGGGCGGGTCTGTGTTTCACATACTGTGCCATGGAGCCTTCGCCACCCATGACATGGAACATGTCCCAATAGGCCACGTCGTTGCGTAAGGCAGTGGCTCTCAACGAGTCGTTCAACTCAGGTAACCCCTTCCAAGTGCCGATTTTGCCGTTGTAGCTCTTGCCCATATCGGCTGGACCGATGAAAAGCAAGGTGGCCTGCGGAGCCACTTCCTTGAAATATCGAATCTGTTTCTCTAATTCGATCATGTAATTGGCGATGGCCTTGGAGCCATGGATGCCGGGCATCCTGTTGCCTCCGAACTGAAGGATGATCATACGGGTGTCGAGAAGCCTGAACGATTCCTCCATCACCTGTTTGTTGATTCGGGTGAATATGGTGCCGGAACAGCCTCTTAGCGGGTTGTTGTCAACAGCGACGCCGTCCTCACCGTCAAGGAGTATGGCATAGACCTCCGCATTGCCTTGCAAGGTGATAGTGCCTCGGCTCACCGTTGTGGGAAGATCCCAGCTGAGCAGCGTAACCCCTTGGTTGGCAGCGCATATTTTGGGTTCTGACTTGATAGTGTCCGCTCTTAGCGAGGCTTTGAAACCTTCACTGTTGTTTCCAATGAGAAGGCCTATATGCGAGATCTCTTTCACCTTTTCAAAAGCTTGAGAATGACGTGACTTCGTGAAGGTGATATTGGCCTGCCCGCTGGCTTGAGAGAACTGGGTCATCACACCGTATCTTCCGTGATTAGCGCGTCGTGTGGTGGAGTCACCATAAACACTGTAACGGATGAGCCCTCCAGAAAAACTCTGTGAGACAGAGATGGACGACACCCGCTGGATGGCGGGAATCATGTTGGGCCCTGAGCCGCCGAAAAGCTCCTGCAACCGCTGACGAAGCACAGAAGTGATGCGGTCCATCTCGATTTGCGAGTCGCCATAGTGCATCACACGATATACCTTCTGGTCTTTTTTGGCTTGTTCAAAATGCTGGAACAGTTGGTCGAAATATGTGTAATCCTCATCAGGTAGATAGATGCGGTTCGGGTTGAGGGTGAGATAGTCACGGAAAAACATCAGACTGTCGAGCTGGGTATCCGAGCAGGTCATCTCAAAACTTTTGCTGACTTTTTCGAGGACATCATCCACATCGACTTCCTCCTGCTTGCCCATGCGGTCTTCTGCGTAGGAAGGGAAACGCAAGTTTAAGGCACCAACTTCGACACCATCAGCTGGGAAGGCTGCCCAAGCGATGCCGAGGAGCGCGAACACGGCGAGGATGAAAACAAGGACGCGGGAGGCTTTCATGGATAGATAGTCAGTTTTTGATTTTCACGGATGAAATCGCTCTTTAAGTGGTTCCATTTCTTCAAGTCGCTGATCTTCACGTGATGCTGTTGTGCGATTTTCCCTAAAGTGTCTCCTAATTTGACAGTGTAGGTGATGGACTTGCTTTGTTTCTCAGTCTTTTGCGCGATTTCTTTTTCTTTCTTTTCTTTCTCTTTGGCAGCTTCAATAGCCTTTTTTTCTGAAGCCTCTTTTTCCTTTACTTTCTGAGTGGCGGTTTCCGAGTAGATGCGTTCCCTGTTGTTCTCAAACAGTTGAGCCGCCGATTTGGGAAGACGTAAGGCATAGCCTTCCAAAGGCTGGAATGGATCTGTCTTGAACATCGGATTCAAACGCTTTACATTGTTTTCTTGAAGGCCTGTGACGGCACTGATCACCGCAACCGAGACGGGTTGGTCGAAAGAACAGTAACCATATTGTTCTGTGGTGTGGGTGATGGATTTGTCGTCGGAACTGTAAACATAATAACTGGCGATGAAATGGCCGATGATTTTCACGTTAGGGAGCCACTCGTTGTCGTAATAGATCCATGGATTCGTGCCAGCCTCTGGGTGACGGAGCTGGGCGTTCTGTAGGGCGGATGGGCTGTTGACGTATGCCAGAAGACATAGCCACCAGTCGCCATATTCTTCATAAAGGTCTGTCAAATAACGCATAGCGGCGTATGTGGATGCCTCAATGGTATATCGCTCGTCATGGGTCTCGTCAACCGTCAACCCGTATCGCAGAGCGATGAGTGCTGGCAATGCCCAGATACCGGCACGCTCCTCTTGGTGGTAATCCAGCTTTAAGTTGGTCAGGGCCACTGGGAGATAGATTAGCTCGTCAGGGAGTCCGAAATGACGGATCTCCTCGTTGATGCCACTCTCAAACAATGGAAAGTTGGAGGGCAGCTGCTTGTCGGTATATTCAACGATGTCATCAATCAAACGCTCGTGGAAAGGTAAGGGTATGCGGTTCTCGATGACCGATAAGCGTTGTTTGATAGTGTTGGAATCTATACTGGAGCCGTGCGCGCAGCGGATGACGCTGACCGACATTGCCAGAAGAAGGAGGATTCTGAATCGTTGTGCAATCATAAAAGAATGAGATTATTTTTTCTGCTGTTTGGTCCAAAAATCCACCCATCTCCGCTCTTCTTCCGAAAGGTCTTTCATGTCGGAAACGTAATCGGGATTGGCCACATACCAGTCGGTGGACTCAAAATAGTCTTGTAACATCTTGGTCTTGAACACATAGCCTCGATAGGCAAAGGGCAGGTTGCGCATGATTTTCTTCATATCATCGCTGATTTCACTGCATTCGGACGTGTCTTCATCCTCCATGTAAAAGATTTTCATGGCTGAAGTGTAACCTTTCTTGAATTCAAAGGCGATGGCGCGAAAACAGTCGCCTTCCTCTTCGTAAGCGTTGAAATAGCCTTCCTCGTCCCAAACGAAAGGCCGTTCCACAAAAAGTTCCCCTTCGGGATGAAAGTTTTTCTTGTGATAAGTGACCATGCCGTCTTGGATGTGGAACCGCAGCATCTTGATATCATATTTTTCTATCTCGTTTTGCCTTCCCACCCCGTCGATGGTCCATCCGCCTTGACCTTTGAAGAAACTCTCGTTGACATCGTATGTGCAACGGGGACCCAGGTCAAGATTCAAGGTGAAGTCATCGATTTGATGGTTAGCCCAGCGGTTGGCCGCGGTCAACACATACTCAAAACAATATTCAGTGCCAACATAATCCGATGCATCAAACAAATAGGTGTGCTCCACGATATTCAGGCCTTTCTTGAAAGTGGCATCAAAGTGATATACAAAATAATAAGGTATCCCCTCAGAGAATTCCCACTCTCGTCCCAGCTCAAGTTCGCGTTGCTTGGATAACTCATCAAATTTCCCGTTTTGGAAATAGTTTTCCTGGTTTTCCACATGGGAGACTTGGTATTTCAATGACTGGCCATTGAGTTTCACAGTGAAGTCAAAGATGTTCGGGTGGTCAGTAAGTTTCTTGTATTCTTCCTCCTCAATAGCCCAGGCACCTCCAGGGGGCATGGCCTCAAAGCCAACCAATAGAGTCTTCTCCGCACCAGGGTTGAAGAACTCGTAATAAACATGTACATACAGCTGATCTCCTTGGCGTGTGATGCTTAAAATCTCTTTCTGAACAGAGATCTCTGTTTCAGTGATGGGAATTAGTTGATTGCCCGAAGTATAGAAGATGCCGTCGTTGGCAATAGCATATATACCTAACAAAAATAAATAAAATAATAAAATTATTTTTTTCATATTGAGAGATGATTAAATAGAGGGCAAAATTAGAAAAAAAACTCTAATTTTGCACTTCAATTTTTTAAAGTGTAAGATGGAACAGTTAGATAGGACTAAAGAGCTGGAAACCAAAGATATAAAGAGCCTTTTATGGGCATACGCTTTACCTTCGATTGTGAGTCAGATTATTGCTTCGGTGTATAATATCTGCGACCGTGTGTTCTTAGGGCAGTGTGTGGGTGCCTTGGCTATTGCAGGATTGGCCATCACCATGCCGATTATGAACATCATCCATGCCTTTGGCTCGTTGGTGGGTGTGGGTTCATCAGCGCGAATGTCTATCGTTTTGGGAAAGAAAGACGTCAACTGGGCGGAGAAGATTTTGGGTAACAGTTTGTTGCTTACTTTTTTCTTTGGATTTCTCTTTGTTACAGGAGGCTATATTTTCATGGATCGCATCTTGACGATGTTCGGTGCTTCGGCGGAGACTATTGGTTATGCAAGGGAGTACATGGATATCGTGCTGCCTGGAATGTTCTTCACGACCTTGACTTTCAACCTCACGGGTTTGATTCGTGCCAGTGGCTATCCTCAGAAGTCCATGTGGATTATGGTGGGCGGTGCCATCCTGAATATTGCGCTCGATGCGTTGTTCATCTATGGGTTGGACTGGGGTATTGCTGGTGCTGCTTGGGCCACAACCATCTCAATGGCGGCTTCGGGTATCGTTGCCGTGATGCATTTTCTCCAACCGAAGTCGTTCATCCGCTTCCGTCGTCATGCTTGGAGACCCAAGGGTTACATCTTCCGTAACATCCTGCTTATCGGCATGAGTCCTTTCTTGATGAATGTGGCGGCATCGGGCGTGGTGGCTTTGCTCAACCGTCAGCTCATCCATTATGGGGGCGACTTGGCCGTGGGGGCGTATGGCATCATCAACACATTCGCCAGCTTGGCGGTCATGTTGATCCTTGGTGTGTGCCAGGGCATGCAGCCTATTGCAGGATATAACTATGGTGCGCGTCATCCACATCGGCTGAAGGCAGTCTATACGTTGACCATGAAGATTAATATCATCATTGGTGTGGCGAGCACGGTATTAGCCTTGACCCTGCCTCATCTGTTATTGCGTGCCTTTACCAAGGAGGAGGAATTGATTCAGATTGCCATTCCCGCCATGCGTTTCATTTTGGTGATGTTCGGCTTGGTGGGTTTCACCATCACCAATTCCAACTTTTTCCAGAGCATCGACAAGCCTTGGATTGCCATTGTGACGAGCCTCTCACGTCAGGTGCTCTTTCTCCTTCCAATGATTTACATCATTCCTCCTTTGTTTGAAAATATTGGTTATCAAGGCCTTACTGGCGTGTGGGCCTCTATGACAATCTCCGATGTGTTGGGAGCAGTGTTGGCTTTTGTGCTGATGTTGACGCAGAAGAAGGTGTTTCGTGCCGTTGATGTTAGATCGACACCATCTCCGCAATAGGATGTTATCCATAGGAGGTGTTGAGGATCATATCACGTCATCCTATTTAAAGCATTGTTTTTGATAAATGTGGTGGTAAGTTCCAATCTATATCAAGCGTCCGTTTTTTTCGTTTTGCAAAAATAAACAAATCCCGCCATTATTGACGGGATTGTTGAAAATTCAAGAAATTATTAAAGGGGGATTCTTTTCGGGGTGGTGTTATTTGGTGACCACCACTTTCCCGTTATAGTTGTGATTACCGCAGTGAACTGTATAAAGGTAAACCCCTCCAGTCAGACCCTTGAGGTCAAGGGTCTTGCTGCCTTTGTTACCGTCCAAGGTGGCAGTCATCACTTTCACGCCTGTGATGCTGGCCAGCTCGAAGTCGGCGTTGTCGCAGCATTCGGGGAGCGTGTACTCCACGGTGATCCAGGTGTGTGCCGGTGTGGGAATGACGGGCATGGTCACGGCTTTTTTGTCCTTGTTTCGCGGATCTCTGACCCAGATGGTGTTTTTGGGATAGTAATAAGTTCCTGAGGCGTTGAACACTTCCAAATAGGTGGTGTCGTGAACGCTTCCGTTCTCTATTTTCCTGCCTTGGTTCGGGGCGATGATCTCCAGCGTCCCGTTGTCGTCAAGGTCGGCAAGTACCACACCGTTGAAGTTCTTGTAGTCAAGGACATGTTCCCAAGTGAGATCCGGGATGCCGTTATGGTCGGTGTCGCTATTTTCATAAACGAGGATTTTGTGGTTGTAGTTGAGATTGTCCCGGGTCGCCACCACAACCTCCATGATGCCGTCGTTGTCGATGTCGCCTATGGCCGGGCTGCAAGTCATGCTGATGCCGGGATTGGCGAAGCCGCTGACAGTGGTCGGGTTGTGGTCGATGTCATACAGCTCCTCGGCAAGGTGGTTGAAGCCCAAGACGGAACCGTAACTTCCAGTACCGTCTCCAGAGCCGGCGGTGAGGAAAACCTCCTGTTTTCCATCACCGTCAACATCGGCCACGTTGGGTGCGGTGCTCCACGGGAAGCCCAGACCGTCGGGGATGGAAACCGGCCAGCCCGCCGCCAGGGGCAGCGAGGTCCAAGCCTTGACCCTGGCCATGGGGCTCTCGTTGCCGGAGGCATCCAGGAAGGTCACCCCGTAGCAATAGGCCTGCATCGCATCAAGTCCCAAATCCGTATAGGCGGAAGAGTGGAAGGGATGGCTGTTCTGTTTGACAAAATCGCCGTTCCATGTCATAGAGCGGTACACGTTGTAGCCTGTCGATCCAGACTTTGGATCCCATTTCAATTTGATGGAACGCTCTGTACTCTCGAAAACCAGGTTTGCCACGGTGTCGGTAACGATGTTGAGGTCGAAAGCGAAGGACCATGTCTTGTTGTAGGCGTCCGTGATGCTTAGGTTGAAACTGTCACCATTGAAGTTGCCGTTGGGAATGAACTCAAAGGACTGCGTCTTGGATTGCAGATGTGAGAAGGCGCCGTAATCGGCTGTCGCCGTCGAGACCTGCACGTCCTAGGAAGTCAATGTGGCCGTGATGCCTTTTGCGGTCCCGACCCCGGTGTTGGTCAATTCGATGTCGAGTCCGATTCTTCCGTTGGGTTTAACCTGGTGGCGCACCGATACATAGTCCATCTCCGCCGCTCCGATAGGGAGGGTGAAGGTTTGGGTCCAGGTGGCTCCCGCACCGTCGGCGACGGTCAGGGTGCAACGCAGCGCGCTGCGGTCGGGCACGGTGTTCGAGAGTGTGAGTTGGTAGTTGTTCCTTGTCACGGTTGTGTTCTTCGCAATGGTGCCGTATGAGGCGTTTGCAGTGGTGAGTGTCAGATAGGAACTCAGGCTCTGGTTCATCGCAGCGTCGGTGAACTGGCAGCTAAGGGTGGCGTTGACATTGGCCAGGTTGACGGTTCCGTTGTTTTTGAGGGAGATGCTGAGGTTGACCGTTTCCCCCGCATCGAGCTTGCCGTCGTTGTTGCCGGTGGCATCCTGTACCGCCTTCTGTGAGACGAACAGGTTTTTGCCTGTGATGCTGACCGGGACGGTGGTCTCGTAGGGGATGTAGTTGTGTCCAGTCACGGTGACTTTCAGTTCCCCGGCGGTCTCTGGAATCACGTCGAAGACGAAGTTGTGGCTGTGTGCCGTACCGTTGTAATATTCCCGAAGATAGACCTCGTCATCCTTCATGACGCACACCATCACGTCGTTGGTGGCATATTCCGAGTAGGCCATCCCGCTAACACTGACGGTGAGCTGTCCGTTCTGGTTGGTGATGGTGGACGGCGAAGTGTTGACGGTGAGATCGACTGGTTCGCGGGTCCAGACTGGCAGCTCTGGGTCGCCAAAAAGGTGGTTTTTTCGAATATAGCAGTCATTAATATTATTATTGTTATTTAAATGACCATGAATACTATTATATAATGAAACAGTCCTTGCATGTATTAATCCTAAATTGAAAAAACAAGGATTTGATACTATTTCATTATCTTCATAATAGTATAAACTATTTATAAATGTTGCAAACATGTCTTCTTCACCCATTGCACTAACTTGTGAACTTGCACAAATCGCAACTGTACCAGCATCTGACTTATTCAGTAATCGCTCTGCTATACAGTCTTTGTCATATTCCCCAGGAGAACATCCTACTGTAAACACTATTTTATGATAAGGGCTACAAATCAAATCATCAATGTCTTGCCTGTTTATGGTCATGTGATTATGCAACGCCGAAGCTCCCAATGACAGATAGCTGCTGTGGTCACTGTGTAAAATGATATGTGAACGCTCATTGATCGTTGTAGGGATAATGCCGCCAAAACAAGCGAGTGCAGAGTCTCTTGATAAATGAAACCAATAGTTTTCATAATTTTGCGATCCGTGAAAGTGGTATGAGTCATAGCATCTCCATTTTTTTATATTGTTTTGAGTAATGCCACTGTGTAAAAAACTTATGGTATCTATATAATCAAATAGTTTTTCCATCTTACCCATCCTTGTTGTATCTTCAGCCAAGGGAGGATTATGAAGATAAGCCTGCATTCCTACTACATTATTAACATAATTTCTCTCTGTAGAAACCAAGTCTTCTAACGTCTCGTAAGCCATGTTTTTTCTTAGAAAAATCAATGCTTCTTGCACGTTCTCGACGGATGCCCGTCCAAAATAAAATTCAGCATTGTAGTCTGCATGATCCACATATTCTCCATATATTCCGTTGCCATTATCATCCCATGTATTTCCTACAGCTACATAATACAAATCAACGGGATAATACTGTAAACCATGGTTCAATCTTCCTCGTATCATTTTTTGGGGTACTACATTCACATCTCCACCTAACAGAATAAAAGGCGATCCATAGTACTGATGTACTTCCGCTAAAAAGTTATGGATCTTTTCCTGCACATCGCAACCAGTATAATTGGCGGCTATATTGTCAACGGTTACTACTTTAGTCGGAATGCCTTTCTGGGTCTTCCAGTCTGCGAATTCTTGGAAAACATCTGTCATGTTTTTTTCTTCTTCACTGTCATATAATGAGTTGCCGTTTACATCATTATTGTTGGTAATGATGATATATTCAGGGTTTACATCCTCCACCATATTCAGCAATCGGATAGGTTGTGTGGCGAATGTATTCCTGTTTAATAAGGTTATCGGACCACCGTTGTTTTGGTCTAAATCCAATTTATTTCGTATTTGAGAGCGTATGTAGGATTCGGTTAACTGATGGATTTTTTGAGTTTGTGTTTGGGGTCTGAAAGGTGTTCCTGTTACTGGGGAAAGATTCAGTTGAAAGTGGATGTAGGAAAACAGTTCCAGACGGTTCATGGATGGCGTGTATCGGATAGGGTAAACCTTTATCAATGCCAAATGATACCCCTTTTCATAGTATTGCTCTATAGATTGTACGGCTTGTAGGGGATAATAAGTGTTGCTGTTATAAATGGATTCATTCGGTTGCACAAAAGGATGGAGCGTGGTATCATTAATGGGATATTCAGGTTGTTTTGGATAAACAAGGGCGTTGTTTGATACGAGTTGAAGGGTGCTGTCAAGTATAGTGATGGAAGATATTTCTTGGTCAAACGGCAGCAGATATCTTAACACCATACAAGGTAACTCGGGATGCCCTACTTCTGAACTGATGTCGCACAATGGGATAGCGACTCTGGTATATCCTTTTTCAGTTGTCAGTTGGACTTGATTGATGGAGAATGTGAAGTTGTCAACTATTTGAGCCCAAAGGGTTGAATTGAAAAATATTATTAATAATAGAATAAATACTTTTTTCATTATTTTAATATATTCCTTTTAAAAGTGTTTTATCAATTTTTGGATATAGGAAATGCCTTGATGATTTGTAATCTGGATCAGATACAATCCTGGTTCTAAATGGCTTACATCAATGGCTTCAGAAACAAGTTTTTTGTCATACAACTTTTCACCAGTGACGGAAAAAATTGTCACATTTGATTCTTCCTCGCATTTAATAAATAGTCTGTCAATCATAGGATTGGGATAAACGTTAAGGGAAGAGGCAGCCTGTTCATCAGTATCCAACAAAACAAATGCTTGGTTTTTGGCAACGTGTCCGTTCTCACCTGAAATGAAAAACACGGTGTCGATTCCATCAATGCCATAAAGCCGATCCGGGTAATTTGGATAGCCATGGGAATAAGATGTCCACGATGAACCATTGTCCTTTGTATAGGAAATATCCCAAAAGTCAACCATGTCTTTTCCAACATAGAGTGCCATTCCATGATTGCTGTCAGTGAAGTTACATTTTAAATACTCTTCCTCAAGACCAAAGCACCAATAAAAACTAGCTACCACGTCATTCATAAAGAATGTTTGAAAGCCATCATGGGTGTCCAACATAGTGAAGCCGTAAGTGCCTTCGTCGAACCCACCGAAAATCCGTAGATTGTTTTTGTCTTGGAAATGGGCAAAATTAATCATGTAGCAAGTTATTCCTATATCTGAGTCAATTCGACGCCATGTATCCCCTCCGTCTTCTGTCTTGGCGATGCCGGCTGTATGATGTCGTCTGTTACACCATAAGAGATATCCTGTGTTGTCCTCAAAATAAAAACCTTGAACTTCGGAACCATTAAAATCCTCTATGGGTTTTTTTTCAAAGCTGTCGCCACCATCCAGACTTCTGTATAGCCCGTCATGCGAAATTGCGACAAAAATAGTGTCAGTGCCTTTTATTGCCATCTCACTACAGACATATTGATTGATAGTAGCATACCAGTCATCAAGAACAACAAAACTACTGTTTTGTGGTGTTCCTATTCTTTGCCAGGTTTCTCCGCCATCTTCGGTTTTCAGCAACGACCATGTATGAGAATAGATGGAAATATTCGAATCACAAAACACATAGCCGACCTGGGGATTTACAAAACACATCTTGGTCATCTTGCAGCCCGGTTGGCGGTATTTCTCCTCCCAGTTTTCCCCACCGTCGATGGTCTTAAGAATCACTCCGTTCTGCCCGCACGCAAAGACGGTGCTGGTGTCGATGCAGCAGACATCGTAAAGATCCTCGGTGACCCCTGTGTGGAGTTCCTTCCATTGCTGGGCTGACAAGGACTTTTGTTGGGCTGACAAGGACATTTGAAATAGAGCCAGCAGGACGGTCAGAAGAAAAAGCTTGCTGATAAAATCGGTTTTTAATCTAATGTTTGTTTTCATGACATATTTTTTTGTTTTTCTATTTTTTAAT